>CALFIU010000198.1 GCA_937877455.1 uncultured Bacteroidales bacterium | reverse complement strand
TTCAAAAGGCTTTTGACAAGGTTTTCATGCTCGCCAAAAACCTTTTTGAAGGTTATATCTACCTTGGGATTAAGGTATTTTGACATAATGGGTTCGCTATGTGTTTCGATTGCAAAGATAATCCAACTTATCGAGAAACGCAAAAAAAATGTTGCGGTTCGTAATTAAAATTAAACCAACTTAACAACACTTACTTAACAACAATTAATCTAATAAATCGCCAAAAAACTTTAATAAATAAATTATAATTCGTAAAATTTGCAATCAGTTACAAAAAAAATAAATTTGCAATAATATTTTCTCAAGCCTAACATAAAATTGATATTTATCAAGGGTTTATAAGTAAAACATTGGGATAAATGATTACAAAAATAATTATGAAAACAAATTTTTATTATTCAGAGGATTTTTATGGAATAAATAATAAAAATCTTAACGGCGATTGCATACACATTATTTGTTTAGAAGGCGAAGGAAGTTTTGTGTTCAATGAAAAATGTTTTCATCTAAGCAAAAATAATCTCGTAGTAACATCCGCCCCATGCAAAATAAAAAACATTGCCGCACCTGCAAATGCAAAATTTGAATGGTTTGCTGCTTCTAACAAATTTTTGCAAGGACTTTTACCCGTCAACAACTACAGCATAGGTGGTAGCATTAGCTTAAACATAAATCCAATTATTCCTCTTTCTGATAATGACGGACAACGTTTTCTTGACGATATTCGTCGAATACGTAATCGTATGAACGACAAAGATTTACGTTTTTATCCCGAAATAATGGGAAGTTTGTGTTTAACAATGATATACGACATATTTGAATTTCACGCCAAATATTACGGAGCAATGCAACATACCGAACGTGCTGGCTATATTGTCAGCCAACTTATAACACTTCTACAAACTGGTGTATGTCGTACTGAGCGCGAAATGAGTTACTATGCCAAACGTCTTAATGTTTCGCCCAAATATCTTTCGTCAACTGTACGTAGAATGACTGGACACAGTGTAATGTCGTACATCGACCGTTACTCTATTCCAATACTCAAAGATTATCTCAACGACAATAGACTTTCAATAACTCAAATATGCGAAATTATGAATTTTAACACATTATCATATTTTAGTCGCTATTGCAAAAAGCATTTAGGTATTTCGCCACAAGAATATCGAAAAAGTTTACAACCCCAATAATTACATGGTTATCAATCTATAAGCAAATAAAATTTTATTAAAAACTGTAATCTTTTTTTACCACAAAACAATCTATCCCGAAATATCCTCTTACAAATAAGGTAATTATTTTTACTTTTGCAAAAAAAAGTTGAATATATGATATTTGTTTTTTTTATATATTTTTTATTGATAACAATTTGTTGCGTTTATTTTATGCTTGGACGCGACAAATATACAGCAAAAGAAAAGTTTGGTGCAACAAAAAATGCTGTTGTTGTTGCAGCTAAAAATGAAGAAAATAACATAAAAAAACTGTTAGACGATTTAACATGTCAAACCTTAGAAAATTTAGAAATTATAATTGTTGATGACAATTCTACTGATAAAACAGTTGAAATTATAAAAAAATATCAAAATAAGTATCCACAAATTAAATTACTTTCCAACATTGGGCATGGAAAAAAAGCAGCCCTTGAAACAGCAATATCCAACATTTGTGTTGATTTTGTTTTTCAAACCGATGCTGATTGTAGGTTATCTCCAACTTGGGCGGAGAATATTTTAAAAACTGCTCTTAAAAACGATTCTCAAATGGTACTTGCACCAGTAATCCTTGTTGCAACAAATTCCAAAAGTGTCTTTCAGCAACTTTGGGTATTGGAATCACTTTCTCTTATTACCGTAACTGCGGGAACTTGTTTGGCAGGGATACCAACAATGTCAAACGGAGCAAATATAATGTATAAATTAAATGACAGAAAAAAAGCTTCGTTAAATTCAAAGTATGCGGGAGGCGATGATATGTTTTTAATGCAAGATTTTTTAAAAAAACATAAAAAAATATCATATTGTTTTGATTCACAAGTTTTAACTACAGTTCCTAAAAATTGGCATCAATTACTTAAACAACGCGCACGATGGGTGGAAAAATCAGGCGGTTATACACAATTTGCTGTTATATTCTTTGCATTGGTAGTTTTTGGAACTAATATTGGATTAATTTTAAGTTTTTTTTTAGGATTGTTTGGTATAATCGGTTGGAATAATGTTATAATTTTTTATCTATTAAAAACAATCCCAGATTTATTATCAATCATTGCACCCGCTGTAAGATTTAAAATTAAAGTTGTTCCTTGGATAGTTTTTCTTCTGTCGGTTTTATATCCATTTTATACACTTGCAGTTGCGATAAAGGCATTTTGTAGTAAAACTGAATGGAAATAAGATTATTATAGGACATAAAAAAAGCCACATAGAAATAAGCAAAAATATTTTTCTGTGGCAAAATATTTTTTACCTATTAATTTTCTGAAAAAATATCAGTTTCAATCGATTGTAAAAGTTGATGAAGTTTTTGATAATTATTAGGGTCTTGTTGTTGTGAACAAAAATGGTATGTACTTTTTATAGAGTCGGCGTAATGCGACATTTTTTGCAACATTACATTTAGGTTTATGTCTTGACTTTCTTGTAACGTAGCATTGATATAATTTTTAAGACCATCAATAGCATCAATTCCCTTTTTAAGAGTTTTTTCGTCAATGCGGCCCGTTTGTGGATTTTTGTTTTGCACCACTTCTGTTAACATTTGAAAATAATTACCAGCCACGACAAAAGGTGTAACAGACACATCATGCTCTTTTGTATCTTGATCTATCAGTTGTAAAAAAGCCGAAGATGTGTCGTTTGTGGCACTATCATTGTTTTGTAAAGTGTAAATTATGGCAGAAAAACGTCGTCCTGCCGAAAAAGCATCACGCGATTTACCTCTTTGCGGTTGTTGTTCGTGGGTAACAGGATTTGTACGAGGATATAATCGCGGGTTTAT
>CALFIU010000197.1 GCA_937877455.1 uncultured Bacteroidales bacterium | reverse complement strand
AAAGTAAAAAATATTATAAAAAAATATGAGAAAATTTTTGTTGTTATCTGTTTTAACCGCCGCATTTACTGCAAACGCGCAAGATAATTTTGATTTTGGACAACCCAAAAGCGAAAGAATAGCGTCTTACCAAATAAGCGCAGAGTTAAATGCAGATGCAAAAATGGTGGCTGCAACCGAAACCATAACATGGAAAAACAACTCTCGAGATACCATAAGAGAGTTAATGTTTCACACATACCTAAACGCATTTAAAAACTCACAATCTACATATTTTCGCGAGGCACAACAAGAATACAACATTGCAGGAAACGAATGGGGATACATTGATATACAAAGAATGGTTATAGTTGACGGTGAACCACTTACGCAAAATTTAAAATACGTTCAACCAGACGACAACAACACCGCAGACCAAACAGTTTTACAAGCCAAACTCTCAAGCCCAATACTCCCTGGCAAAGAAATAAAAATCGCAATTACATTTTTAAGCAAACTGCCCAAAATAATCAATCGCACAGGATACGAACGCGGAGATTTCTATATGGTTGGACAATGGTTTCCAAAAATAGGCGTTTACGAATCAGCAGGAACAAGAGGACGAACCAAGGGCGGTTGGAATTGCCACCAATTTCATTATAACTCAGAATTTTATTCCGACTTTGGAACATACGATGTAGAAATCGCTGTGCCAGAAAAATATCGCGTAGCAGCTACAGGTTTACTACAAAGCGAATCCACCAACAACAACGACAAAAAAGTATATAAATTTCATGCCGACGATGTAATAGATTTTGGTTGGGCTGCATCGCCAAGATTTGAAATAATGGTCGACACATACAATGGCAAAGGCATAAAACTTTATTATATGCCAGAACATGGTGGACAAGCCGAAAGATACATTGATGCAGTAAAAAATGCAATGGAATATATGAGTAACAACGTTGGCGACTACCAATATCCAGTTATCACCATCGTTGATTGCCCATTTTACGCCACACAAGCAGCATTTATGGAATATCCAATGCTTATAACCGCTTCCACTATTCGCAACATATCCAAAAACATACGCGCAATGGAAGCAGGTGTTGTTCACGAATTTGTACACAACTATTTTATGGCAGTGGTAGCCAACAACGAAGCAGAAGAACCGTGGCTTGATGAAGGTTTTACACAGTTTTACGAATGTCAAATAATGGACAATTACTACGGAAAAGGTTCTCTATTTGATATGTTTAGTATCGCTGTTGGAGATATGGATGCCACACGTCTAAATTATACACAAGATTATAATCCTGCAATTTCGTCAATAGAAAATTATTCGTGGAAATATCCAACATACACCTACGAAATGATGGCCTATTCAAAACCCGCAGTAATGCTTCAAACACTAAAAGGTCTTCTCGGAGACGACAACTTCAAAGCTGTAATGATAAAATATTACGAAAAATGGAAATTTAAACACCCAAGCCAAAAAGATTTTGAAACCACTGTCAACAGCATAGTTAGCCTACTCGGCGACGAAAAACTTGGCAACAACCTCGATTGGTTTTTTGACAGCATGGTTCGCACCGACCAAGTTTGCGACTACAAACTAACAAAAATTGTAAACCGCCCAATAAACAATACTGCACGCGGATTTTTTGACAATGGACTCGAAAAAATACTAAGTCGTGGCGATTCTACCGACATAAAAATAAAATCATCGGTTTATGTACAACGCATGGGAACAATGGTAATGCCAGTTGACATACTCGTAACATTTGACAACGGCGACCAACAACTATACTTTTGGAATGGAAAAGGCAGATGCCATGAAATATCTATTACAGGTTCAAACAAAATAGTATCGGCACAAATAGATCCCGAAAATAAAATTGCATGCGACATCAACATGTCTAACAACGCAATAACCGATGAGTCGGCAACAAAACCGCTATGGAAATATACTGTAAACTTTTTGTTTTGGCTACAAAATTTATTTCAAACAGTTACATTTTTCGCATAACAAAGCATAAAATACAAAAATAATGAATATAATAAAAGCATATACCACTGGCATAAAAACATCGCTGCGTTGGCCAAAGATGATATTCGTTGTCTATGCGGTGAATTTAATTTTAGGATTGTCGTTAGCCCTGCCGTTTTTCTTTTCGTTTCGCTCGGCGTTGGGAAATTCAATGACAGCAGAAAATTTACTTAACTCATTAGATTATAGCACAATAAGAGAATTATTCAACAACAATTCTTTTGTATCATTGTTCAGTCAAATGCGTTGGACAGTACTTCTCTATTGGCTTGTGTCGGTATTTTTAGTTGGTGGAATAATACGAACATATTATCGCGAAGAATTCAACGCATCAACATTTTTTAGTGGTGCTGGTGTCAACTTTTTAAGATTCTTAGCAAGCGATGTAATATTATTTGCGCTAATGGTAATTTCAATAGCTGTAATTGCTGGACTAACAGTATTAATCGCAAGTTTATTCAACAATATAATAACAGAAAAACCTCTTTTTTGGCTTGGTGGTGTAGCATTGTTTTTAATAATATGCACGGTTGTTTTATTCCTAATGATTTCTGACTATGCCAAATTTTATATGGAAATGTCAAACACATACCGAGTAATAAAAGCAATAAGAAAAGCATTCGGATATGTATTCGGCAATTTTGTCCGCACATATTTTCTATACTTTTTACTAATGGTTATTCCAATATTAGTAATTATACTCTACCACTACACATTAGAAAAAGTAGGCATGAAAACTGTATTTGGAATAATAATAATGTTTTTTGTACAACAAGCGTTCATATTACTCCGCGTATGGTTTAGATTATGGTTTTTGGCAAGCGAATTTGAACTTTATGCCGACGATTATACTCAAACAATAGAAATTGAAATTCCTGACTATAAACTCAACAAAACAGTTGAAACAAACACTTTAGAAACCGAAACTGCAATTATAACTGCATCAGAAAACGAAAAAGATAATTTGCAGAAAAACACAACAATAAACATTTCAACACAAGAAACAGAGCAAAGTAACAAAGCAGATGTTATAAAAATAGAAATAGACGAAAACTCAGGCGATGTTGTAATAAATAACAGCGGCGACACCTTTAACTATGAAGCAGCAGAAAATATATCTAAAGAAACCAACGAACAAAAAGAAGATTCAAGCAAAGTAGTTTCGGGGTCGTATTATGTTGATGAGCAAAAATACGAAAACCAAGATAGCAACAATGCAGAAACAGAAATAACTGATAATCAACAAATTATAAAAGAAGAATCGCCAGAACAAGAAATTGTAGAAACAATCAACAATAACAGCGAAGAAATAGACGAAGAAGAAATAGAAAACCCATACGAACAAGCTATTGCTGCATTAGAAAACTCTAACACCGAACAAGACAATAACGAAACGGAAAATTATGTACGTAACCAACCTGACGACGAAACTATAATTTATGATGAAGATGGCGATGGAATAGACGATTCGGCTAATTGGGGAATGTCAAATACATTGGGGTTTGTTGACGAAGAAGATACAGAAACCGAAGACAATGAGAATGAACCAAAAGTTATAAAAATTTACAGCGAAGAGCAAATGAAAGAAATTGCTAAAAAACAACAAATTGAAGCAGGGCTATCGCCCGACCAAGAGTTAACTGAAGTTGTATCAGAAAGTATAGAAGACGGAATTGCAAATCCTAATCCAGAACCAGAAGATGCTTATTCGCAAGAAATAGAAGATGATAACACACCAGCAAAAGGTTAATCCATATCTTTTTGAAAAACTAACTTGAAATTTTTAAATAATACAAGAGGTTATCCCCCAAAAATTTAAATGTTTAAACAAAAGACAAGAAAAAAATATATTTTTGGGGATAATCTTTTTATTTTTTATCAAAAATATTACACAACCTACTAAAAACAAAACTTTTACATTTTCACTTTTATATAAAATTGAAAACAATTTTTCTCATCTTAATAGTATCGCTAATTTCATTTAAAGTCCATAGTCAAAAAAAATTCACACAGATTGATAGCATAATAAAAGCGCATTACCAAAAAACAAAATATGACACTACATACATAATCAGACCAATAAAAAAATATAGGCTAATGTTGCAACCATCAATTACCACAATGAACATGGAAATAAACACTGATTCCATAAAAATGTCTTTAAATACCATTCTACCATTTTCTACAAACATAAATTTTTCTTATAACGGAATAGTCATAGGCTATAATATAAAAAACAAAGACAACAAAGCCGAAAAAAATTTTGTATTAAGCTTTTATGGCAGAACAATAGGAACAGAAATATCGCTATCAAGTTCAGAAAACTTTAATGGCAAAATAACCTTTGCCGATAGTACATCTATAAATATTGACAAAAAATTTCTAAAATTTCAAACATTCCAAATTTCAACATACTATGTGTTCAATAACAACAAATTTTCTTATCCCGCAGCATTCACAAAAAACTACATACAGAAAAAAAATAGTGGCAGTTGGATAATCAGCTCCAACTACGCAACATCAAACACAAAAACAAAACAAAATTTATTTAAAATAAATACAATATCTGCAAGTTTAGGTATAGGTTACGGTTATAATTGGGTAATAAAATCCAAAAACCTAATACACATATCAGCATTGCCAACATTCAACATTTTTGAAAAAAACAACATTAATACATACAATTTAAAACAATGGGAAATAAAAGGCACTCAAGATGTTATAATTATTGGACGAATGACAACGATTTTTAACTTCAAAATTTTTTTTACAGGAATAGACGCTTTTGGAAATTTTACAATTATAGGAGATGATAAAACTGGAAACAAAATAAACTTCACACATACAAAAATAACCGAACGACTATTTTTCGGAATAAGATTTAAAAATTAAAAAAAGAAACGCACAAAAATAAAAAAAAATACAAGTTTTTTCTCGTCATTAGAAATAAAACAAAAAAAATTAATTACCTTGCGGCACATTTAGTACAAAAAATATCATGAACGTATCAAAAAATAAAGTAGTATCGGTGCTATACACACTACGCACCCAACAAGGCGGAGAAATTGTAGAACAAACCCCAGAAGACAAACCACTTACATTTTTATTCGGTCGCGGCGCAATGCTCGAAAAATTTGAACAAAACCTTGAAAATCTTTCACAAGGCGACAAATTTGAGTTTCATCTAACAAGCCAAGAAGCTTACGGAGAATATAACAATGAACTTGTGGTTGACATTCCTCGCACTGTATTTGAAACAAACGGACAAATAGATACAAAATTCGTATATGTTGGAGCAGTAATACCAATGCAAGACAACCATGGCAACCACATGATGGGTACAATAAAAGAAATTGGCGAAACATCCATAAAAATGGACTTCAACCATCAAATGGCAGGCAAAGATCTCTATTTTGAAGGATCAATAAAAGAAATACGAGAAGCATCGGAAGAAGAAATAGAACACGGACACGTACATCACGAAGGCAAATGCTGCGGACATGGCGATGGACACTGCCACAAAGATGGCGAAAAAGGACATTGTTGCCATGACGAAGGAGAACATCACGGACATTGTCACAAGGAAAATGGCGAACATCACGGACATTGTCACAAAGATGGCGAACACCATGGAAATCACAACGGAAATTAAAAACGATAAAGTTTTAATAATCAACTGATAAAACAAAAAAATTGAATAATATGTAAAAGAAACCGAATGCCTTTTTTTACATATTATTCGATTTATTTTTAAAAATTATAAGTTTACTAAACACATAATTTGCCACCACTACCAACGTATTTGACACAATTTTTGAAACAATTTCATCAATATCAAACACATCTATTAACAAATAAAGGCAAAACATTTCCATCAAAAGCGATACAATCCTAAAAAAATAAAAATAAATAGCTTCGCGAATATTTTCTGACTTTGACTTTTCTCGACTTTCAAAAACCCAAATCTTGTTGGTAACGTATGCCACGGCAACAGCAAAAATCCAACTAATAATGTTAGCAATCTGATAGTTAAAGCCAAAAATTCTATTACACAACGCAAAAATTAAAATGTTGACAATAGTACTAACAACTCCAAAAAACAAATAAAGAATTATATGCTTGTAACGCCTAAAAAGTTCTAAAAATCTATTATTTTTAATAAAATCAAAAATTATCTGCATTCTCAATTTTTTTAACGCCAAAAGTAAATCAAAAAAAAATACAAACACATAAAAAAAACGAGAAAAAAAAACAAAAAAAAGTTTAGTTTTTAAGTTAAAAAACTTAACTTTGTGCAGACGAATTTGCCGTAAACAACGGCTCTAAGAATTAGAAATTTAACACTAAATGGAAAATAACGAAAACGAAGAAACTTTAAAACAGCAAGACGCAGGCAGTTACGATGCCTCCAGCATACAAGTTCTTGAAGGATTGGAAGCAGTACGCAAACGCCCAGCAATGTACATAGGCGATACGGGAGAACGTGGATTGCACCATTTGGTTTACGAAGTAGTAGATAACTCTATAGACGAAGCACTTGCTGGATACTGCAACGATATTTACGTCTGCATAAACGAAGACGAATCTATAACAGTAAAAGATAATGGCCGAGGAATACCAACCGACTACCACGAAAAAGAAGGTAAGTCGGCGTTGGAAGTTGTTTTAACGGTACTACATGCCGGAGGAAAATTCAACAAAAACTCGTATAAAGTTTCTGGCGGACTACATGGCGTTGGCGTATCATGCGTAAACGCTTTATCAACTTATTTTAAAGCAGTTATTCATCGCGACGGGAAAATTTTCCAACAAGAATACTCCTTAGGAAAACCAACCACAGAAGTTACAGTAATTGGTCAAACATCGCCCGATGACCACGGTACAGAAATTACATTTCATCCCGATGGAAGTATTTTTACAACTACAATTTATCAATACGAAATACTCGCCGCAAGGCTGAGAGAATTGGCCTTTCTTAACAAAGGTGTAAAACTCGTTCTCGAAGACCTTAGAAAAGACGAAAACGGAAACACTAAAAAAGAAGAGTTTTACTCCACAGAAGGTTTAAAAGAATTTATAGATTATCTCGAAGTATCAAAAGATGTTTTAACAGGCATAATACACCTTTCAACCGAGAAAAACGGAATTCCAATAGAAGTAGCTCTCCAATACAATAATTCCTATCGCGAAGTTATACATAGTTATGTCAACAACATCAACACACAAGAAGGAGGAACCCACCTCACAGGATTTCGTAGAGGTTTAACCCGCACACTAAAACAATATGCCGAATCAACAGGTATGTTGACCAAAGCCAAAATAGAAATTGCTGGTGATGACTTCCGCGAAGGTTTAACAGCAATAATTTCTGTAAAAGTACAAGAACCTCTATTTGAAGGACAAACCAAAACAAAACTTGGTAACACAGAAGTTGCACCAGCGGTGGATTACGCAGTATCGGAGGCATTGAAAATATACTTGGAAGAACACCCCAACGATGCGCGACAAATTTGCGACAAAGTAATTCTTGCAGCCAAAGCACGTATTGCCGCAAACAATGCAAGAAAATTGGTACAGAGCAAAAGCATGCTTAAAGGCGCAGGATTGCCTGGCAAATTGGCAGATTGCTCATCACGCGACAGATCAAAAACAGAAATATTTATGGTCGAAGGAGATTCAGCAGGTGGAACAGCAAAACAAGGGCGCGACAGAATGTACCAAGCAATATTGCCACTACGAGGAAAAATCCTCAACGTTGAAAAAGCAATGCAATATCGCACACTCGAAAGCGAAGAAATCAAAAATATATACACTGCACTCGGCATAACAATTGGCACTGAAGAAGATAGCCAAGCTGCCAATCTACAGGAAATAAGGTACAACAAAATAATAATAATGACCGATGCCGATGTCGATGGCGCACACATACAAACACTTGTAATGACGCTATTTTTCAGATACATGAAAGAAGTTATCGACCGTGGACATCTATACTTAGCTTCGCCCCCACTCTACCTTGTTAAAAAAGGCAAAGAACAACGTTATTGTTGGACAGAAGAACAACGTCGCGCAGCAGTAGCAGAAGTGGGCAAAGGCAACGACGACGCAGTAACAGTTCAACGTTACAAAGGTCTTGGAGAAATGAATGCTGAACAACTATGGGAAACAACAATGAATCCCGAAACTCGCACACTCAAGCAAGTAACTATAGAAAACGCAGCCGAAGCAGACCGCACATTCTCAATGTTGATGGGCGATGACGTACCACCACGCAGAGAATTTATTGAACAAAACGCCGTTTATGCAAACATAGACGCTTAAAAAAATGTTATAAAAAATTATAAATCCCGCTGTTTATTTGCAACGGGATTTTTTGTTGTCAAAAAAAATAAAAAAATGCTGCAATATACGACACAACAACAAACGTACATGCGCCGATGCATACAATTAGCAAAAATGGGCGCAGCAAACGTAGCCCCAAACCCAATGGTGGGATGTGTTATAGTACACAACGATAAAATTATTGGTCAAGGATACCATCGAAAATACGGACAAGCTCATGCCGAAGTTAACGCAATCAACTCTGTAAAAAACAAAAATCTTCTCTCAGAATCAGAACTTTATGTTAGCCTTGAACCATGCGCACATTTTGGAAAAACGCCACCATGCGCCGACCTTATAATCGAAAAAAAAATAAAAAAAGTTTACATTGGTTGCCGCGATAGTTTTGAAAAAGTTGACGGAAAGGGGATACAAAAACTTAGAAACGCAGGAATAGACGTTGCCATTGGCCTGCTCGAAGATGAATGTATTGATCTCAATAAAAGATTTTTTACCTTTCACAATAAAAAAAGACCATACGTAATACTCAAATGGGCTCAAACAATAGACGGATTTATTGATAAAACCAGAACTCTTCAAGCCCCACCAACTATCAACAGAATATCGTCAAACTTGTCGCAAAAAGTTGTACATCAATGGCGTAACGAAGAACAAGCAATTCTAATTGGCGCACAAACGGCAATCAACGACAATCCTCAACTAACTGCAAGACTTGCTGGCAATAACCCTGTAAGAATAGTTATTGATAGAGATTTATCGCTGAACAAAAATCTTAATATTTTTGATAAATCAGCAAAAACACTTATTTTTTCAAACATAGATTACAATGGAGAACAAACACTTGATAATGAGATTATTAAAATAGATTTTACAGAAAATATTGCACAACAAATACTCGAAAAACTTTATAATCTTAACATACAAAGCGTAATAATAGAAGGTGGCACAAAAACCCACAATCTTTTTATCAACTCCAATCTTTGGGACGAAGCAAGAATTTTTGTTGGAAACAAGATATTTGGTTCGGGAACAAAAGCAGCACAAATACAAGGTACCCTAAAATTTGAAACAGATTTAGAAGATACTAAATTGCTAATTTTTAAACCATAATAGCAAATTTGTTTGGTTGAAACTACTAATTAAAACTACCTGATATTCAATAATATACAAACGAAATTATAACCTAAATTGCTTTTTATTTAGTGGAAGTACCCCACCAGCGCAATAGTCGCGTAGGAAACGCAGAAATAAAGGAAGGTAGAGACAACGGGCCATGGATTTCCGACAACGACGTAACAAGCACATACTAAAGGACACAGATGCCAGGTGGACAAGGAAAAACGCGACTTGGTATAAAATAGTGTACCTCCAAGGTAGAAATTAGCACCCAAAAGTCAATTTCATTTGATCGGGCGGACACGCAGGTCCGCCCCTACACATCATATCTATTTGAGATGGGGATTATAGGAGTTTGAGAAAAGGCGGCAAAGCCGCCTTTTCTCAAACTCCTATTTATAATTATTGCTGTCCGCTAAAAGTTGAAAAGCGACAAAATAAGTGTTCGCAGTGCCGATAAACAGGTATTGCGGACTTATTTTTGCAAAAGCAGTTTAATAAAAATAATACCTTTTCAGAATTGAAACTAATCTTTTCTGAAAAGGTTAGTTTTTTAGGAAACAACAATTATTTTTTATAAATCAGCACAAATGTATTTTAGTTTGAAATAATTGTAGAGTACATTTATTTTTGAGTTTACCAAGCCAAGTTCTGCATCAAGTTTTGTGTTAGCAGCATCAAGCATGTCTGTAATTGTTGATAAACCATTGTTGTAGCGGCTAAGTATAACATTATAATTTTTTCCAGCAAGTTCTACACTTTTTTGTTGTGTAAGAGTTTCCGCATCAGAAGTTAAAAGGTCGGTATAGGCAGCATAAGCATTATCACCAATGTTTTCTCTTGCCAAGGTCTGTTGTTCTTGCGATGTTTTTAGTGCTATTTCGGCTCGTTTAACTTCGCATTTGTTTTTGTAAATAGAAGATAAACTATATTGTATGCCAACACCAGCAAACCAATAGTTAAAATTTTTGTCAATTACGGGAACTTCTATTGTTATTGGTCCATCAAAATGTTCTTCCGCTATTAACACAACTTTTGGTAAATTGTTGCTTTGTGTGGTTTTTAATTGATATTCATTAAGTTGAGAATTTGCTTCGGTTATTTTAACAAATGTATTTCCATTAAGAGCCAAATGTTGCCATGTAGAATCGGTTTGAAAGTCTATAATATTGTTTATTAATGTTGTGTCTGGGATAAAATCGTTTTGACCATCGTGATGCGTTACTGTTGCTATTTTACGATATACTATTTGTAAAGCATCTTGAATTTTGCGTTTAGAAAGCAAAAGACTTTCTTTTTGAAGTTCATACCTCAGAATATCGTTGCTTAGAGCGGTACCTTGTTGTTGCATTACTTTCATATTTGCAATAACAATGTCGCAGAGTTGAAGATTGTCGTCAAGTACAGCTGTTTGGTTGTGCAGACGACATAAATCAAGGTAATAGCCAGCAATCATCATTTTTAAATCTTGTTGCGATGCTTCGAGATTTAGTTGGGCAATGTCGCGACCTTTTTGAGCCATTTTTATAGCATTTTTTACCACGCCACCACCGTATATTAGTTGTGATGCTTTTATTGAAAAATTATTCATAAAATGCGGATTTTCTACACTCATTCCATTTTTGAAATTTCTATCAGTTAGATAGCCATTGCCAAGATAACCCATGCTTAAGTTAAAATCCACTTCTGGCAATGTTGGATTTTTGGCAGAAAGTATTTGTTGTTCAGCTTCAGTAAGTTGCATTTGGTTTACCTTTATTTCTTGACTATTGACCATTGCCTCTTGCCAAAGTTTTTCAAGAGTAACAACGGGTTTTTGTGCCATCAAATTTGTGGTTGATAGCGTTATTGTCAAACTAAGCGAGCATTTTAAAATGTGCGGTACAATTTTTTTTATTTTTAATGTGTAATTCATATTTTAATTTTTTTAATAATCAAACAAAAAAGACAACAGTCCAAGAATCAAAATTCAAATTCTTGGGCTGCCGTCTTTTTATCTCGTGCTGACGGATAACGGTTTTGCTGCATCCTGCCGTGGATGCCTTTATTTATACGCCCCGGCATTTATGTTTTTCAGACTGCAAAATTAGTTGGATTTACAATAACTTGTAACCATACATTTGTTTGATTTAACAGAAAATTAAGATAAAGACTTGGAGAGTTTACAAATATTGGGGAATTTAAGGTTTTAACAAAAGGGGATGCTGTTCCGCCATTTTTTTTGTCTTTCGCTGCTAATTGATTTCTCTGTGCTGTCTGTTGATTAACAAGATTATTCAATTTCTCAATATAAAAGTAATATTTTTTTATATTCTAACATATAAGATTATATAGCGATTTCGATTCGATAATTGACGACATCAAAGCACCTGTCAACACATTGAAAAACATTGGCGAAATGACTGTGGAAAAGATTAAGGGAAAATAGTAGAGGTGCTTATGTTTTTTTTTAGATGAATAAATAGTTGAACATGGGAGGAGCGAGAAAGCAGCGCAAAAAAGTTTTCCAGTTTCAAAAACTAATGCTACATTTGCGGAAACAACAAACCTGTTTTAACTATGACCAAACAATCATCATTACAGATATTTGAGGAGAAAAAAGTCCGCACCGTGTGGGACGACAAGGAAGAAAAGTGGTATTTTGCTGTTGTTGACGTGGTAGAAGTGTTGACGGACAGCAAAAATCCTACCGACTACATAAAGAAAATGAAAAAGCGCGACCCTCAACTTGCCGAAGGGTGGGGACAATTTGTCCCCCCCCATTCAATAGATACTGCGGGAGGCAAACAGCGTGTCAATTGTACTGATACAGAGGGTATTTTCCGCATCATTCAGTCGATTCCGTCGCCCAAAGCCGAGCCTTTCAAAGGAAAAGAATCCGCAAGGTTTCAACCAACAGAAAGACATCGCCAAAGCCGGCGGCAGTGTTGCCAAAGCCGCCAAAAACCAACTGGAAAGCCAACTCGGACATTCCGTAATTTCTCCTGCAAAAGCAACTGATTATATCTTGCCGCAAGTGGAAGAAGAGTAAAAATGAATTTTTAAAAGTACAAACTTATGACCACAGACAGCAACGGTTTTAACCACACCAACGAACAGGAACACAAAGATATTTGTTCGGCGATGATAGGCTTTATGGATAGTGGAAAGCCTCAGGTAGGCATCTTTTGGTACGACGCCAAAGCGCAAAGCCTTTTCGGTATCGAAAAAATAGACTCCGACAAGACACCGTTTATCAACGGCAAGGCAACTATCGGCAAACTACACAAAACCTATTGGCAAAAACAGCATCATCGCGCTATAAGAGAAAACAACAGAGAATCAATATTTTACAAAGAGCATAACTACACAATGATACCGCAAGGCAGAATCTTTTTAGACGAACAGTCCGGCAAGTATCAAGTGTATGTAGGACATTGGGTAGAGGATTTGCCTGATGTAAAAAATTTCCGCTACCTCATCGAAGACGAGTTCAACCTTCCCGAAGATTTTGATTTTGTGATTGATATTCATTGGGACTTAGGACACGGTTGGAGCGAGGAATTGATGTAAAAAGTTTTTGCAAATACAAAAATACTTGTTATATTTGTACGAAACAAAATCTCCTAACTATGGGAAACGTCAATTTTAGGAGCGTAGCAAAATACTTGTGGACTAAGCCCAAATATTAGCGATTCTAAATAAGAAAAAGTTCTGTCATTAACACCATTAAGTTTATAGGCAATAGGTTAGTTTTTGGAGTTGATTTGCGCCTACAGAGCCATCCACATTGAGTTCGATTTTTTAGTTCGGGTTTGTCATTGTTAAAACAAAATGTAAAATTAAGTCCACGCAATAGCGTTAAAACGTTTCTACTCCATCAAATCAAAAAAAACAAATACGCCTAACATTACGCCAATGAAATAACTCAAAGATAAGACATTAGGATAAGTTTAAATCACTACTTACGAACATTTTATTAAACAACAAAAATTGCCGAACACAATTTAAATAAAATAGTGTTCGGCAATAATTTTTTGCAAATTTATAGTCGCTGCATATTTACATCATGGTGCGCTTATTTGCCAGTGAAATATTCTGGTGTTGATGGAACTTTGTCAATAATAGGTAAACTTTATTCAACAACAGGGGGAGCACAAATAATTAGTAATGGTGGAGGTATAGTTAAATGGAATGCACTACCTGGAAGTGGAAATCTCGTTATGTGTACCGGAGTTTCTACCAACGAAAATGTCGCAGTCGCGTCTGCCAACTTATATAACGAAGATGGTTCTTATACTAAGTCTGCTTCTGCCAAAACTTTTTACAATGTCAACGGTCGTTGGTTCGTTAGTGGCAAACAGACGGAGAAATCAGACCACACCTACGATTTCACTTACATCTCAAGCGGAGCGGTCAGCGGCACAGGT
>CALFIU010000196.1 GCA_937877455.1 uncultured Bacteroidales bacterium | reverse complement strand
AACTGGAGATTAGTTGAAATAGTAGAAAGAGCTAAATAATTATGATACAGCAAGAAACAAGAATGACTGTCGCAGACAAGTTTTCTCTCCCTATCTTTTTCAACCCTTAAAACTGGACAAGAAAGAAACGCTCCAGCAGGCAAGAAAACAGAGGGCAAGTGGGATGGATTATTATTTGAAGTGGCAGGACGGGAAACCGCGACAGAAAACAATGTGCTTAAAGGTTTAAAACATTGTGCATCAAAACAGGCAACAGAAATTGCCGTTTTAGTTTTCCCAAATGGTGGATTTGACGAAAACCTGTTGTCTAATGCGATAAAACGGTATAGAGGACTGGAGAAAGTAAAGGATTATCCTTATGTAAAATTCAAAAAAATAATTTGTATTCAAAACGAGGATATAGTAAAAGAAATTGATTTTTAAAAAGGACGGGAGGCATACTCTAAGTAACTTCCTCCCGCACCACAAAAATACAAACAAATTCCGAACCACCAAAAGAAATTTGAAAAAATTTTTGCTACACTATTGCGAGGCATTAAAATAATGCCTTAATTTGTGTTTTCTCTCCCTATCTTTTTCAACCCTTAAAACTTAAAAACCACCTACGAACAATAAAAAATCAGAAACTATTTCCTTGTCTTTGATTTTAGAAAGATACCAAAACATTTTTAATCTCTTTTTTCTGAATGAAAAAAGCCTTGCAATATCCAAATATATCTTATCAGAGTGGGTAACTGATATGTATTCTTCTTTGGATTGACGAATTGCCGCCCCCTCTAATTCAGAGGAGGTCGGATTAAAGTCAAATATTGTTTTCATCGATAGTTACATTTTGTCTATTAGTTTATCCAGTTTTCTCTCCCTATCTTTTTCAACCCTTAAAACTATTAAGGACAATCTTGCCATAACATCCTTAAAAATGCTTGATTTTTTAGTTTGCCAAAATATTCTTGGGCTTTTTGCGTATCTGCTCGCATTGAATACAATATACCTATCTGATAATAATTTGTGTCAGCATATTTTTCATCAGTATAGTCAATGCCTAATACCTTGCACGACTCAAAAACACCTCCGAACCTTTCAAGTTCTTTATCTGTCGGATTATGGTCGAATACTGTTTCCATAGTTACATTTTCTTTATCGTTTTCTCTCCCTATCTTTTTCAACCCTTAAAACACAAACGCAAACGCACTAAGCGCAAAGTTAGGATTTAGCAACGCGCTTGTTTTTCTGTATGTAAACGGCAAGTTTGACATGAGTGCAAACAAGTTAGATGCAGTGTTTAAAGAACTTAATTTAACACTAAAATAAGGCTGTTTTAAGAGTTTATCCTGTTACTTCAGACACAAAAACGCCCTGTACCTTATCGGTGCAGGGCGTTTTATCGAGATTAGAACATTGGATTCTTTGAAGAAAAATAATTGTACGTCTTGTTATCGAAGACTGTGAAAACGTAAGTGTAATTAAACGTTTCGCATTCATAAGAAACGTAATTAATACCTTGTGGGAGGTCTAATATTAATAGGCCTTTATGTGCAGGGTCTGGGTTTTCTCTCCCTATCTTTTTCAACCCTTAAAACCCCGTGGTGCGTTGGCAAGCGTATAATGTACCAAATCACAAAGAGCAAGGTTTGTTGCCATGGCTTTTGATAATTGTTGCCGTGCGTCGGTTATAATATGGAGTTGAAACTCTATTGTTGCCGACTGGTTGCCGTTGGAATGTTGAACCCAAACTACTGGACTAAACTCCACCAACACCGCGGGCATATAAAAAGCGTTTTCGTTTTCTGAATCTATGGTTTGGTTATTAAAAAAATCTATATGTTTAAAAACGTTTTTATTATTGGTGTTCTTAAGCCCCCCCAACAGTTCTTTTATCCTATTGAATATTTGTAGACGCATTTTACTCTTTTTGATTTAATGAAATACAATATTTTTCACAAATAAACCTCACGGCAGCAGGCGGAATAATACACCTTGGCTCTAATCCTAATGCCTTTAATTGCTTAGCATCCTTTTTTAGCCAGCGGCTTAATGTTTTCCTATTTACCCCCGCAAAATATGCTAATTGTCCACGGCTCATGGCTGTATAGTATGTAATAGTTGGTTTTTCCATAATTATGATATAGCCATATAATGTTTTCTCTCCCTATCTTTTTCAACCCTTAAAACCCAAGAGGTTGACCGTATGAATGCCAAATATAATATCAACTGGCTACGCACGGAGTACAATCAAGCGGTTGCCAGTTCGCAATGCGCTGCCCGTTGGACGGACTTTGAGTCTCGCGCCGAAAAGAACCCGTTTTTACAATATCAAGCGGTGATGGATGCCAACACCCGACCAGAACACGCCGCCCTTCACGGTGTAATCAAGCGTTACGACGATGATTTTTGGGACAAATACTATCCGCCCAACGGATGGGGTTGCCGCTGTGAGGTAATCCAACTGCCCGGCAAGAACCACAAGGAGACACCCGCCAAAGATATGAAGTTTTGCAAGGTGGACGATATGTGGAAGGTCAACGTCGGCAAAAAAGGCGTGGTGTTTCCAAAAGGGCATCCGTATTTTATGGGGCAGTGCCAGAGGTGCAATGGAACACCGCAAAGTTTGGCTTTAAATCCGCAATGCAAGGCGTGTGTGGCGGGTCGAAAAGAATGTGATAATTTGCTAAAAGCAATTGAAACCAAACGTAAAAGAATAGAGGCGTTAAATACGGCAAGGGATAATGTAGTAAATTCTGTTACGAAAGCCGAATTAATAGGATTAGGAAATCTACGAACAGGTTTCTTATATACAAGTAGAAAAACAGTAAAAGTATTTATAAAGCATTGCTACAACAATACAGAAATAGAAACAGCAGAATCTATTATCAAGAATCCAGACAAACTTGAATTTGTAAGAATTAGTCCACTTGGCGAGGGTAAAAATTTAAAAGACCGCTCTGAACAAGAAAAATTGAAAAATAAAGTAAAACGTGGTATTATTCAATATCATATTTATTTTTAAGAGCACAAAGGTCGGCGATGGTGCATAAAAACAGAAGTAAAATGCAACGGCGAAGAATCGTTGTATTCATTTACAAAAAAAACATAAACAACCCTCTATTTAGGCTCAACCCGCCCGGACATATCGATTGCTTATGGTTTATGGCACAAAAGTACAAACAATTTTAAAACCAACAAATAAAAATGCAAGAAATTTTAGAAAATAATATTTATCAAGGCGACTGCTTTGAACTTATAAAGGGTATTCCCGACGGCACGGTGGATTGTGTGATTACCGACCCACCGTATGGAACAACCGATAACAAGTGGGATAAAAAGGTTGATTTGGTTGCATTATGGAAAGAACTATACCGCGTGGCGAAGCCAAACGCTGCCTTTGTTTTTAACGGTCAAATGCCTTTTACCGTTGATTTGGTAAATAGCAATAGAAAAGATTTTAGATACGAATGGATTTGGGAAAAAATACAAGGGACAGGCTTTTTAAATGCTAATAAAATGCCATTAAAAATACACGAACAAATAGTGGTGTTTTATCGCAAACTGCCAACATACAACCCGCAAAAATGGCAAGGAAAGCCGATTTCTTTTAATAGGGTGTCTAATTCTTTATCAAAAAACTACAATTTTAACAAACCAATCCCTTATAAAAACACTACGGGTCTGCGGTATCCTACTGATGTTATAAAATGCGCTCATGATGCGTTGAGATATAACTCTACACTTAAAAACAAAACACTTCACCCAACCCAAAAGCCAGTGTCGTTGATAGAATACTTGATAAAGACCTACACCAACCCCGGCGAGATGGTTTTGGATTGTTTCCTTGGTAGTGGTACTACTGCGGTGGCAGCCATCAATACAGATAGGAAATACATCGGCTTTGAAAAAGAGGCTGAATATATTGAAATGGCAAAAAAACGTATTGAAGACGCAAAATTTTGCGTTTCTACAAACTAACGGTTAAAACAATATTTTGTTTTCTCTCCCTATCTTTTTCAACCCTTAAAACGAAGACGGCGAAGTTGACAAAACCCTAAAAATACTTGGAATACTTGGAAAAACCATAGTAATAGACGAAGACAAAATAAACGCCGCCACAATACTCACTGGCAGCGGAATAGCATTTGTATTACGTTTTATGCGCGCAATGGTAGAAGGCGGCATAGAAATAGGATTTAAATCTGACGTTGCAACAGAAATCGTAAGCCAAACAGTAAAAGGCACTGTTGAACTACTTATGAAAGAAAAAACCCATCCAGAAGCACTTATCGACAGAGTTTGCACACCAAGCGGAACAACAATTCGCGGTCTCAACGAAATGGAAACCAACGGGTTCTCCGCCTCAGTTATAGAAGGTATATTGTCGGCATATAAAGTAATAGCAAAATAAAAAAGTATGTTTTCAGGCATTGTAGAAACCACAGGAAAAGTAATTAGCGTTGTCCAAAACGGAGGCAATGCAGACATAACTCTTACATGCAGTTTTGCAAAAGAATTGTCAATAGACCAAAGCGTAGCTCACAACGGAGTATGCCTAACAGTAGTAAAATGCGATAGCAATCAATACACCGTAACAGCAATAAAAGAAACCCTCGAACGCTCCAACCTTGGGCAACTAAAAACAGGCGACGAAGTAAATCTCGAACGCTCAATGCGTCCCGACAGCCTTCTTGACGGGCACATAGTACAAGGACATGTTGACCAAACTGGCACTTGCACCAACATAGAAGATGCCGACGGAAGCCGTTACTACACCATAGAATACGACCCTTCTCAAGGCAACATAACCGTAGAAAAAGGATCAGTAGCAGTCAACGGTGTTAGTCTAACCGTTTGCAACAGCCAAGACGACAAATTTAGAGTGGCTATTATACCTTATACATCAGAAATTACCAATTTTCACAACCTCAAAATCGGCGACAAAGTAAATCTCGAATTTGATGTTATAGGAAAATACATTCAAAAAATAGCAAGCGTATATCTAAAAAAATAAAACCAAATAAAAAACGCGGATTAACCACTTCCGCGTTTTTTTGCTTACTAATTAACCTAAATCTTATTATGAAAAGAGTATTTCTATTTTCTATATATTTTTACGTCAATGTTTTGCATAAAGTTTCAAAAAAAATAAGAAAAATTCATTTTTTCCACATCAATTTCATTTGAATTGGCATATATTGGCAAACCTATGTGTCTGCCAATTCTTACGAAATTGACGTAACTAAAATTGCAAAATTATTTTCCAACATGGAAAAATGCTAAAAGAAGTTTAGGTTAGTCCATTTCCACCCGGAAAAATGCTAAAAGAAGTTTAGGTCAGTCCATTTCCACCCGGAAAAATGCTAAAAGAAGTTTAGGTCAGTCCATTTCCAC
>CALFIU010000195.1 GCA_937877455.1 uncultured Bacteroidales bacterium | reverse complement strand
GCATCAACTACGACAAAACCACCAAAAAACACGAAGTGGAGATTGAGGCGTTGAATGGGGATTTTGTGTGATTTTTACCTCACCTTCACCATTTTAACCGTTGCTCCGTAGCCGCACCAGTAGCCGAGACCGCCGATGATGTTGCTGGTGATGTTGTTGTTGTAACGCAAAAGGGCGTTGCGAGAGAATGAAAGGCTGTTTTCGTAATCTTTCCAAATGGCGTAGGAAACGCTGTCGATGTGGCAGAGTTTTACCATCACAACCTCGCCACGTGTGAATCCGGGCTTGTAGTCGCTGTCTAAAAAACGTCCACGGTAAATTGTGTTTTCAATCGTGTTGCTGTTGGCGTTGCGGTCGTCAATAGTCTGCATTATCGTCGAAAGATACATATTCGACGTGGAATCGCAATTGCTGAAAGTCTTGTAGTAATCGCGGGTTGAGTGATTGTCGTTGAAAATGATTTTTATGCCAAAACTTGACGTATCGGCAGAGGGCATGGCAAATGCGGTGTCGATGTCAACACGTGGAGGAATGGTGGTGGAAGCCGTTAATGTATGATTTTGATATTCAACGGTTAACGAATATGTTTTGCCAGCCTTGCCTGTCATATTTCCCGTCGTGTAGATATATGGAGGATAATACTTTTTGTTGAATTTTCCAGTGAGGATTTCGCTGTGTTGACCGTCAGAAACCGTAACTTTTGCCCATTTGACGATGTAATCGCTGAGGTCGGAAAGGCTGCGGGCGGTGTGGTCAACGTGGACGGCTTGTGTGAGCATCACGATTGGATGTCCACCCTCGTCTATCCAGCCTTCAACGGTGATTTTATCGTCCAACTCAGAAAGTTCTATTTCTTTGTCGCAGGCAGTTATAATGAATGTCAATATGGTTATTATCAATATGTTGCGCATCATAATTTCAAAATTTTATGTAATAACTGATGTTGGGAAGAAACCTAACTAAAAACGTTACGTGAAAATATTTGAACTCGTTGTTGTAATATTTCAACGTATAGAAAATGTCGTTGGAACGACCGCTGAGGTTATAGACAGAAATGTTGATTCCGTCGGAAAACCTTTTGTTTTGGTGCAGACGGATGTTTGCCGAAGCGTCGAGCCGCAAATATGGGCGCAGACGGTTGGCGTTGTGGTTGCCGTACTGCATCATCAGGTTGCCGTTGAGGAGGTAAAAATAGTCGGGCGATGTGAACGGCGTTCCCGATGCAAAAACAAATGTCGCCCCAAATTCAACTCGGCTGAATGGCGTGTAAGTGGCAACCACATTCAATTCGTGCGGACGCTCGTGTGTGGCTGGAAAACGCGGCTCTTGAATTTCGCTTTTGCGCCATGCCCGTCCGTAACTGTATCCAATCCAGCCTTTTAACTTGCCAGTGCGTTTGTTAATCATCAAAGAAAATCCGTAATTGTGTCCTCGACTCGAAATAAGGTTTTGTTTGATGTCGTAATCAGAGGTAACAAGATCGAGCAAAGTGCCGTTATATTCGGTCTGATTTTTCATCAATTTGTAATAACACTCGGCATTTAAGGAAATTTTCGACTGAAACATCAACGATTGCATAGCCAGTGTAACACCGTGCGAAAATTGCGGTTTTTGGGACTTTGACGACGCATACCAAAATTCTATCGGCAACGAAACTGCCGAACACCCCGTTTGAAAAATATTTTGATGACGTGCTGCGTAACTCAATGATATTTCAGTATTTCCGAGGGTTTGGATTATGGAGGCGTTTGGGTCGATGGACAAGTGTGCGTTACCGTCAAAATCCACATAAACTCCGCCACGGCAGCCGGCTACGAATTGTATTTTTGGGGAAATACGCTTCTCAAAATCGACAAAAATATTGGCTTCGACAGTGTTGAGGCGTGTTGTGGCGGTGTGAAGCGATATGTCGTTATAATCCGATTGCGGAGTTTGCGGCAAAATGTTGTGAATCGCGGCGTCAATGCCAAACAAAAAATGCTTTATTTTGGTTTTGTTTTTGATTCCAAAAGTTGAAATGTCGGACGGCATATTGGCGTTGGCATCGTTGAAACTGAAATCCACATTGTTGTGATAACGAGTAAAATAGACAACACAATTATTTTTTATGTAACGGCTAAAATCAAAATGCAGAGCCGCCATGTCGTTGCCCCAATTGAGCGAAAGTCCGACTGAACCATCGGTTTTGAGGTTGTCGTTGCCATGATAAAGGTCGAGATAGATTTTTTTGCGGTTGTCAGAATGGAAAATATACCGTACATTAAAGTCTGAAAAAGAATATCTCAACGCCGATTCGTCAATTTTCAACCAGTTGGAATACAACAAGTTCAAATACGACGACCGTGCCGCCAACATCAAAGTCTGACGTTTGCCGATGGGCATTTTTACCGCACCTTGCGACGAAATAAGTCCCGCTTCGGCGGAAAGGCTCACGCTGTCGGCGATCTCGGAATTAGGTGTCATGTTGATTTGCCCGCCAAGTCGGTTTGGAAAATCGCTTTTTCTTGGGGTTTTGTCAATTTCAATGGACGTGAAATGTTCGGGATTGAAAACCGAGAAAAAACCGAGCAAATGTCCCGCGTTGTAAATCGGTGCGCCGTCGATGGATATAAAATTGTGTGTATTGTCGCAGCCCTGAATGTGGATTCCGCTGTCGTATTCCGAATTGGTCTGCACTCCGGGCATCATCTGTATGTAATGCACGGGGTCGGCGTTGCCCATAATTTTTGGCAGCGACGAGAGGTATTCCACCGAAAGTTTCGTAGTGCCGTCGCGTGTGGTTTTTACATTGGAGGTGCTACGCTGGCCTTGCACGGTTACTTGGTCGATGGTGCGCGAAATTATCGTGTCGCGTTGCGCGAGAAGTCTATTAGGCACAAAAAAACAAGACAAGATTAACGTCAATGCGCCAATCTTGTCGAGTTTTGTGGTTGAAAAAATAGAGTTAGTCAACTTTTATCTTGTTTTCGTAATCGTCGGACATGTCGTCCCAAAGGTTGTTAACATTGTAGAAGTTGGCTTTGATGAAGAAATCATCGAAAGCATTTTTTGTACCGTCGGCAAACTGAATCAACAAATCGTAATCCCAATATGTTTTGCCGCCCCAAGTTTCTTCTTCAAAAGGCTCCATGACAACTTCCAGCTGTTTTGTGTCGCCTCCGTCGAAATACATTCCGTAGTTGATGAGGGCGTTTGCAGCCGCGATTTTTTCCTTATAAACCGTTTCGTTGTCTTGGTTTTCTTCTGCTTCGTCGAGGAGATCCATGAGTTTGCCGCCGTCTTTGCTTGTGCCTTTTATCTGAACCTTGCCGAGAATGTCGATGGAGATTTCGGTGTCGAGCGTGTTTACATCGTAGTCGCCGTCGTCGTTGGTGATTTCGCCGTTGGCCTTGATGCTGTATTCGAGAAGTTTTACATCGCCCTTTTTGAGTTTGAATGTAGATTCGGCTTTCTTGTCTTGGTTGGAGAAAGATGCCTTGGAAACCTCAAATGTGTAGCCGTCGATTGTGGTGGTTGTGGTAACGTTGAATTTGTCTTTTGAGAAATCGTATTCGGTTGACGATGCGACGCTTAGGTCGGTGTTGATTTCGGATTTGATTACCTCCTTGCCGTCTTGGGTAAGGGTAACGGTGATGTGTTCTGGAACGGCAACGATTTGTTTTTCGATTTCTTCAGTGCTTTCGGAGGTTAAACTGCCGTCTTCGTTTTCTTTTCTAGTCCAATCATAACCTTTGTTGTCGTCTCCGAAGAAAGCGTTCACAGTCTTGCCACTTGTGGTTACGCTGAGTACGCAGGGCTTGCCGTTCTGGTCGGAGAACGAGAATTGAAGGTCGTCAGCGGCAGTCTGTGTCCACTTGCCATTTTCTGCAACGAAATGACCTTTGAACGCTGACGCTGTGTAGATTACCTCGGTGATATCTTCGTAGTAGAAGTAACGGTAGGTGATGGTCTTGTAGATAGGCTCGTCTGTTTTCTCGTCGTAACCTTGATACACATCGTCAGTCCATTCGCTTTCGTCAACCAACGTCTTGCCCTTCTCGTTTTTGACGAGTGCCTCGTATGCGTCGTCTGCCCACGATTCCACGTTGTCCCAGTCGTAGTCTTCGCCGTATTTTTCGTAGGCGTAGTTTACGAGGTCGATGAAGTTGTCGAAGTTAGTGGACTGAAACTCGGTCATGAACGCCTTGCCAACTTGGTCGAGGTAGGATTTCTGTTCGTCAGGGGTGAGTTGCTTGTTGCCATCGACAGCGGGAATCTGGTTGATGATGTCGTCGGTGGTTTTCTCTTCCGACTTCTTGTCGTCGTCCTTGTCGCAGGATACGAACATTGTGCTTGAGAGCATCAAAGCGCACAAAGCACTGTAAATGAAATGTTTGTTTTTCATAGAGTTATGCATTAAATTGTTAAAAAATGTCATGTTAATTTTCGTTGCAAAAATACAAAATATATTTTCCAAAAATTTTTGTATTTGCACAAATGTCTTATTGTACCTTTCCCTCTGCGGTCTTGGAAGGATTGTTATACAAAGAAAGCGCAAACCGCATATACTTTATATTATATCTGTTTTTCGAGGTTGTGAGAATGACCTGAGGACAAAGACATAACGCATCGGTTCACGCCTATACGATAAGCGAAACCGTCATGCAATCACTTGTCCTCATCAAAACTTCTCACATTTCGAAAAACAAGAAAAGCACAACGCTTTCGTTATTAATTTCTTATGTCGGATTTCGGGTATGTAGAGCCGAAAATCCGACGGCAAAGTTACAAAAGATTTTGAGATTGTCAAAAAAAAAGATAACTTTGCGCAAATTCTATAAAACAATTTAAATTATGGGCACATTCATCGACAAGGGCAACTTGGCATTCCAAGGCATCAAAAACTCCGATTTCGTTGACAAGTCGGGGCTGATAGAGATTTTGAATGATAATATCAACACATCGCACCGGTATATCTGCGTGTCGAGGCCACGGCGGTTTGGCAAGTCTGTCGCCGCTAAGATGATTTACGCCTATTACGATAGAAAATCGGATTCGGCGGGACTTTTTGACGATTTGGAGATTTCAAAGTCGGAGAGTTTCGCAAATCATCTCAACAAATATCCGACAATTTATATTGATTGGAACAAGTTTTCGCAATTAGACAATCAGAGTGTCGTGGAAGAGGCTCAAA
>CALFIU010000194.1 GCA_937877455.1 uncultured Bacteroidales bacterium | reverse complement strand
CTTGTTTTCTTATAACACCCTCCACATTGCCGCGAAACAATACGCCGTGCGGCAAAATGCAAGCTCCGCGCCCTGTGTCTGGTTTCATGCTTGCAATCAGGTGCAAGAGGAATGCATAGTCGGCATTTTTGGCAGGAGGCACGGCCTCGGTTTTCCAACGATTATATTGGTCTTCGGCAGCACCCGTCATATGCTGGGAAAAAGGCGGATTGGCCACGCAGATGTCGAATGTTTCCAACATGCCGGCTTGCGTAAACTGCGGTTGGGTGAGGGTATTGTAGTTGCCACGTATGACGGCATCGTCTACACCATGGAGCAACATGTTGAGTATGGCAAGCGTAGCCGTAGTGTTGTCTTTCTCCTGACCACGGAGCGAAGCCTGTCCTTTCTGCGTTTCGTTCATGGCTCTTAAGAGCAGAGAACCCGAACCACATGTAGGGTCGTAGATGGTGGTTTTCTTTGCAGAAAACTCGTTCATACATAATAATTTCGCCATAGAGCGGCTCACTTCGGCGGGGGTGTAAAACTGACCTTTGCTTTTGCCGCTCTCGGCTGCAAAATTTTTCATAAGGTATTCGTAGGCATCGCCCAAAATGTCGTCGCCGGCAGTGCGGTTTTTGCTGAAGTCGATATTGTCGTTTTGAAAAACGCCAATCAGTCCGCCAAGAGCCTTCACCATGTCTTTTCCCTTGCCGAGTTTGTTCTCGTCGTTGAAGTCGGGCAAGGTAAGGTTTCCGATAAACGCTTCGTTCGCTTCACGCAGTGCTTCGAGAGCCTTATTGATTTTTTCGCCAATGTGTTCGTCGGTCTTGATTTTTATAAGGTCGTCGAACGACGAGCCCTCTGGAATAACAAAAATTGTGTCGTTCTGTTTCTTTTTGTCAGAGAGGTATTTTACGAATAGAATCATGAGCACATAGTCTTTGTATTGGCTTGCGTCCATCGATCCTCTTAGTTTGTTGCACGCCTCCCACAGCATGCTGTATATTTGCGATTTTTTTATTGCCATGTTGTTTGTTATAAATTATTTGCCGCTATGCGGTGAAGTTCTACAATCTGTTCGTCGTTTGCTTTGTCAGCGAGTTTGCGTGCGAGGTTCATAAGGCACTTTTTCCCGTCTATGTGGGTCAAGTCTTTCCAATCGACACCTACGTCATCTCTAAAAAATTCTTCCACGTTGGCAATGAGAGCTATAAGCTCGTTTTCTTCAGTTACATTGCACCACGAGTCCGGATTGTTGAACAAGGCTTTTGCGAAAGAAGTGTTGATACCATCGGGGTATCTGTCTTCGCCTTTCCCGTTCATCTCTTTCAGCAATTCGATGAGTTCGCGGATACGCTTTGCATCGTCAATAATTCGATTTTGAGCATTGTCGATTATCGCCTTGAGCTGCTCGCTAAACCTCATACCCTCATGCTTGTCTTTGGCGTTCCAGTCGTTGATTACTTGTCGTACTTTGGCTTCTATTTTCTCGGCGGCACTTTTCTTGCTCTTGGCCTCGTTTTCTGCTTTTTTGGCGGCATCTTCGGTGTCGCTGTTTTGGGTCAGAAGGTCGAGAAACGAGAAGTCAGCAGTGGCAGGAACAACAGTTTCGGCATCCTCTGCGCGGATATATCTGTCGAGAAGGTTGCGCATTTGAGGGTCGAAAGCCTTAATATCCACATCGTCGCCAGAAGCCTGCGCAATACGTTTGCGTGTGCAAGCCGCATCACATGCCATGCGGTGAATATTAGAAGCCTCGTCTTGTGCATATCCGGCTTTGACGATATTGTCGGCAATGTTGTGGTACGATGTAACAAACTGGTCGAGAATTTTGTAGATGGCTATGCGGTTGGGCTTCAACTCAGGATTTTTGTAATGATTGGCGAGTTTGTCGTTGTCGGTAAGTCCCTGCCGTTGCCAATCGGACACTAAAGCCAGATACGCCTTAAGCGCGCTGTCGAGCCTGCGTTTGCCATTTACAAGAGCGTCTTCAAGTATCCCGCTGATGTCGGAAGGGTCGTATCCTTCGAAGGCTCCTTTGTTGAATTTGTCGATAGCGTTTTGAATGTTTTCAAACAAGATTTTGAAGTCCACAATCAAGCCATATTCCTTGTGCGAGAAGATAGGTTCGCTGTTGGAATCGTTCTTGTCGCGCTTGATGTCCTCGCCCAGACGGTTGACACGGCAAATGGCTTGAAACAGATTGTGATCCCTCATATCTTTGTCTATGTAGAGGTGCGTGGCACTTGGAGCGTCGAAACCAGTAAGAAGTTTGTCGACAACGATTAACAGTTTCATCTGCGAGGGTTGCTCCTTGAACCTCTTTTTTGCCCACTCCTCGTATTTGTAAGCGTCTTTCACTCCAGCTTCTTGGAACGATTTCTTTGCCATTTCGTACTTGAACTTGCTTTCGGCAATAGTTTCCGCATCGCCGTCGTCCTTTTTTCGCAAGTCAGTATCGCTTGGTTGGTAGCTGGTAACAACGGCGCATTTGTCTCTTAATCCATGATTTTCGCATTTGTATTGAAAAAACTCGTAATATTTGTATGCGCTATATATATTGCCAGCTATAAGCATTGCGTTACACCAATCTTGATTGAAAGGATAGCGGCTTAGATCATCGAGTATGCTGTAGCCAATGCGTTCGATGCGCTCAGAAGAGGAGTAGACTTTCTCTAATGTAGCCCAACGGTCTTTTATTTTCTGCTTGTTTTCTTCGCTGGTCTCGGCAAGCAATTCGTTCAGTTTTTCGTCAATTTTGTCTTTCGACCGTATTTGCTGTTCCACGTTGCGTCCCTCGTACCGAAGGTCGAGTATCACTTTGTCGGCCACCGCTTCTTTGTGCAGATAGGTGTGAATGAATGCACCAAAACGGATTTCGGAAGTGTTTTTGGCTTTATTGTATTCGGCAAAGCCGCCCTTTTTTTTCTGATCTTTGAGTAACGGAGTGCCAGTAAAACCAATGAACATCACATCGTTGCCCATAATTAGGCGCATTGCTTCGTGCAGACGACCGCCTTGGGTTCTGTGACATTCGTCTACAAATACAAACTTGTTTGTTCCTTTGGCTTTGAAGCCGTTGGGATATTTTTTTGCTACAATCTTTTTCAGTTCGTCAAGATACTTCTCCAATGGAATAGGAGCATCGTCATCACCCACTACCTCATGGCCTGTTTCTGGGTCGATATGCTTGCCAAACTTGTGGATAAGCGAACAGATAAGCCATTGCTCGCCGCCCGCAAGCAATTCCAAAAGGTTGTCGGAGCTTGTCGCCTTTACTGCATCTTCTTTTGAATGAAGAAACGTGTTTTGTATTTGGGTGTCGAGTTCGGTGCGGTCTGTGATAACGAGAACACGCGGATCTTCAAAGTTAGAGCGTATATATTTGGCCAACCACACCATGGTGAGGCTCTTACCGCTGCCTTGCGAGTGCTAGATAACGCCATCTTGTTTGTTTTTCAAGCGTGGAATTGCAGCACGTAGCGCATAATATTGGTGCGGACGCATCACTTTCTTTGTGCCGCCATCGTCAATAACGCCATAGCGCACCATGTGCATAAATGTATCTTTGTTGAAGAATGAAAGGAAAGCCTCTTTGTCGCCAAGCGGCGGATTGACAACATTATTGACTTCATCGGTTTCGTTGTTTACCGTGGAACCGTCTTTTTTCCACGGACACCAAAATTTACGAGGCGTGCCCACCGTGGCATACTCAAATCCATTCTTGTCGCTTGCTGCAATGGTAAACTGCACTGTGGTAAAAAATGAGGGTATTATATTAAACTCGTTGGAAAGATTTTGCTTTATTCCTTCGTCGAGAGATACAATGCTGCGTTTCAATTCAATTACAGCCAATGCTATGCCATTGACATAGACCACAAGGTCGGGGCGAGCATTTTTGTTGGACAGTCCGCAGATGTAGCTCACCTCTTCGGCTATTGCAAAATCGTTGTTTTCCGGATGTTGAAAATCAAAAAAACATACATCTCTTTTGTTCTGTCCTTTTTCTGGCATAGCCTTAACATTTGTTGTGAGCACATCATACAACTTGCAATTGGCGGCAATTAGATCACCTTGCCTGTAGTTTCCCAAACGAGCCATTTCTTTGAGCTGCTTTATAGCCTCGTCTGCCATCATGGGCGTATTGCCGCTATTTTTGCGCAACAAGTACGAACGGACATCCTCCTCACGAATTGGTTTATTGACATATCCGTCGGGGGTAGCCTTGGCATGCTGTTCATATTGCAATTTCCCTAAGTACCTATATCCCAATTCGTTTCTGAATATCTCAACTATTTGGTTTTGATATTGCCTCTCTTTCTGCTCATTATAATTGCTCATAATAGTTGTTATTACAAGTTGTTTAATCTGTTTTTTCTGTTTTCCCAGTCTGGTATGTGTGTGGCAAGAATGCGGTAAAATGTTGGTGTATGTGTTCTCTCAATGAGATGAATCAGTTCGTGAACTACAACATATTCAATGCAATCTATTGATTTTTTTGCCAATTCCAAATTGAAAATAACCTTGCCTGTTGCCTTGGATGCACTTCCCCAACGTCGTGGCATCTCTCTTATTTCCCACTGTGTAGGATTTACTCCAATTTTTATTTTCCATTGCTCAACCAACCTATTGAGCCGTATTTTTAGCTCTATGCGATACCATTCGCGTAACAAATCGGGAGCGTTTTCTCTCTTGCGGCAGGTAACAACAATATAGCCCGATTCTTTTCGCACATTTTGATTTTCGTCGGGATTGACAACGAGTCTGAACCTATACTTATCTCCAAAATAGTAATGCGTTTCTCCGCTTACAAATTCCCTTTCTGGCTGTATCTTGTACGACGTTACCTTGTCGCGTTGTTCGCATATCCACACCCATTTTGAAAGAATATAAAGACGCAACTGCTCGTCGCCCGCTTCTTGCGGAGCCGACACATGCACCCTGCCATCTGGCGGATATACCGACAAATGAATGTGTTTTATCGGCTTGCGCTCTACTTCTATGTCGATGCCGTTGATTATCATGCTGTACTCATTATTTAGACGCAAATTTAATAAAAGGGCGCAAATAATGATTATAACCTGCATAAAATTAAGGGGACTTCTAAAAATTATTTTTTCGTGTCATTGCATCGAACCTTGCGA
>CALFIU010000193.1 GCA_937877455.1 uncultured Bacteroidales bacterium | reverse complement strand
TGACCGCCATCAGCACCTACGGCTTCTGGTACTACTATATGCACACGGGCGACAAAGAGACGATGGCTTACGCCTATCCTGCCATGCGCCGCTATCTGGCCCTGTGGACACTCGACGACGACGGACTGACCTGCGAGCGGCAGGGCGGCTGGCCCTGGGGCGACTGGGGGACGGATGTCGATATGCGCCTGATACTTGCCGCTTGGCATTACCTCGCATTGAAATCTGCCGTCAACATAGCCCAACTCACAGGACACACTGCCGACACTGCCGATTATTCAAGGCAAATGCAATCGATAAGGGCGGCTTTCAACCGTTGTTGGAACGGATACGCCTACCGACATCCATCATACCATGGAGCCACCGACGACCGTGTGCAGGCCATGGCTGTTGTAAGCGGACTTGCCGACACCTCGAAATATCAGCGCATTTATGAAGTTTTCAAGTCTCAAGAATATGCCAGCCCTTACATGGAAAAATATGTATATGAGGCACTTATGCAGATGGGACACAGCGACTACGCATTAGAACGCTTCAAAAAACGCTTTGGGACGATGATTGACGACACATTGCACACTACACTCTACGAAGGCTGGCAGGAAGGCGGCTACGGCGGCGGCTCCACCAACCACGCATGGAGCGGCGGCATGTTGACCGACATTTGCGAACAGATACTCGGCATACGTCCCACTGTTGCGGGTTGGAAAGAGGCTGTCATAGAGCCAAGATTCAGCCCGATTAAGCAGGGCACAATTTCAATCCCCACCGTCAACGGCACTTTGAAATATAGTTTCAAGGACGACGGCGAATATTACCACGCCACCGTCAACGTGCCCAAAGGCATGAAAGCAGTTTTCATCGCCCCCGACGGCAACAAAAAAGAACTGTCGGCAGGGGTAAATGCAGTGGAATTTAGGGAAGAATGATTTTTTTTTTAACTGACCTATTTTGTTACTTTTCAATATATCCATGTTACAAATAGACACCTCGCATTGAAGATTTTACAGTATCTTTGTATCGGAATATCAAACAATAAATAAACATTTTTAAAAATATGAAAGTTTCAAAGACATTAAGACTTGCGCTTTCCGCGCTTATAGTGGCAACTGGCGTATCGACGGCTACGGCGCAAAACAACGCACCGACTTGCTTCCAGTACCACAATCCGATAATCCCCGGATTCTACCCCGACCCGAGCATCTGCCGCGCCGGCGACGATTATTATATCGTCAACAGCAGCTTCGACTACTTCCCCGGCGTACCCCTGTGGCACAGCCGCGACCTCGTCAACTGGGAGCAGATTGGACACTGCCTTACACGCAAAAGTCAAGTTGACCTCAGCGGCGCGCTCTCGTGGGGCGGCATCTACGCTCCCACTATCCGCTACAACGAAGGCACTTTCTACATGATTACCACCAACACTTCGCACGGCGGCAACTTCCTTGTACACACCACCGACCCCAAAGGCGAATGGTCAGACCCCGTATGGCTCGAACAAGGCGGCATCGACCCGTCGCTCTACTTCGAGGACGGACATTGCTACATGGTCAGCAATCCCGACGACGGAATTTTCCTCTGTGAAATCGACCCCAAGACCGGCAAGACGCTCAAACCCTCGCGCCGAATTTGGAACGGCACTGGCGGACGCTATCCCGAAGGCCCGCACATCTACAAAAAAGACGGCTGGTATTACCTTCTGATTTCTGAGGGCGGCACCGAACACGCCCACATGATAACTATCGCACGTTCACGCAATATCGACGGTCCTTACACAGGCAATCCTTCCAACCCTATCCTCACCCATTGCAACCAATTGGGGCAGAACAGCCCGATACAAGGCACTGGACACGCCGACCTTGTTGAAGCGCCAGACGGCTCATGGTGGATAGTTTGCCTTGCATTCCGTCCGCAGACCGCCATGAACCACCTCACCGGCCGAGAAACCTACCTTGCGCCCGTGCGTTGGGACACTAACGCTTGGCCGGTGGTAAACGGCAACGGCACCATCGCCCTCGACATGACCGCACCGCTGCCCGTCAAGCCCGAACCGCAAAAAGATTTCGCCACCGACATACGCTTTTCCAACAAATCCGCACTCGGCGACGAATGGGTGTATCTGCGCAACCCGATAATGGAAAACTACCAGATGACTTCCAACTCGCTGTGTCTCAACGGCACATCGGCTACAATCAACACCGCCGAACTGCCCACTTTCATTGGTCGCCGTCAGCAGCACATCGACTTTGAGGCCACCACACAATTGAAACTTTCACAGGCAAAGGCGGGCGACATGGCAGGACTTACGGTCTTCATGGATCTGTACGCACATTACGACATTTCGCTGCGCCGCGAATCCGACGGCAAAAACACCCTCGTAGTCGAGTATTGGCTCAGCAGCATCCATCACGTCGCCAAGGAAATAACGCTGAAGACCGCAAAACCATACTTGCGAGTTACAGGCAGCCGCGACCATTACCGTTTTTCATATTCCGAAGACGGCAAAAACTTCACCGAAATTGGCGTTTCCGACACCAAATACCTCAGCAGCGAGACGGCTGGCGGCTTCACCGGCATAATACTCGGATTGTATTGCCAATCGGCATCAGAATCGTCCAAACCCCAAGCCGAGTTCTATTCGTTCAACTACCACGGGACCAAATAATCGATAGTTTTTTCATATTGTTTCAACAACAATAAAGCACGTAAAACATAACTCGCTGTTTTACGTGCTTTTTTTGATGTTAATAGTCCACAATTAAAATTAATATCCAATTATCGTTATGTCGTCCTTGATTGACTCCTCAAACTGCATGAAATGTCCTTACTTTTTGAACTGCCATGTGTCGAGTTGAATGTCGCCTTCGAGGACGATATACAGGGTGTGGACACCTTTGAGTTTGGAAGTTGCGGAAGAAATTGTCTGGTAGGTGCCGTTGTTGCTTGTTATGGTGGCTATCGTTGCGCCGTCTTGGCTGTCGAGACGGAATGTCGCGCTGCCGTTGCCTTTTACCTTGCAGGAGATTTGCTTGGGGTGGGCGGCAAACGAAACGTTGCGGACTTCTATTATGCCTTCCGAGGGCTTTGGAGCAATTTTGTTGGGCGTACCTACGGTGGCTACGGTATGCCCCGGCTCGGCTGTCGGAATGTAGCGCACTCCGAGCGTGGCGGCAGAAGTGGCGGCGTATTGCAGTTGGCACGCATCGAGGTTCTTGATTGCCGTAACGCCCTTCTGGGTGGGCTTGCACTCGTGGAGGACAACGTTTTTCTCGTCAACATCTATTTCGTCAACATAAATGCTGCGGAATCCGCCGTCGGAGCCGAGCGATTTTTCCAACAGCCCGGTATGGTAAAAGAGATACCATTTGCCTTGATACTTGTGCAGGTGTGTGTGGTTGTTGCCGTCGCCCATGCCATTGTCGCCCGGGTTCTTGAAATAGTTGCCGCCATAAGTCCATGACTGCGGGTTGAGAGGGTCGGTGCTTGTGAGGTAAACCATGCTGCAACGTGTCGGCTTTTCGCCGCCTAATGTCCACGGCTCGTGTTCCGACCAGTCGTCGTTGTAGGTATAGACATATCTGCCGTTGATAAAGTTGAGTTCGTTGGCCTCAAAATGGAACGGAGATGTAAGTTTCATAGGCGTAGTGGCGAAAGAATGGAGGTCTGGGTTCAACTTTGCGAGCCAGCCTTGCGAATTTCCGAAAGCCACCCAACCGTCGCCGTTGCTGTCTATTACTGCGCCCGGGTCGAAGATTGCGCCGCTATTTTTGACGGTCTCGTTGTTGCCGTCTATAAGGCTTGTTGAAAGCGGCGATGTCCACGGACCTACTGGCGATTTTGCCTGTATCACCCCCACGCCCCAGCCGCTGTTGGAAAAATAGAGGGAGAAGAGCGTGCTGCCGTCGGGCTGTGGCTTGCTGATAATGCTCGGAGCCCACGAGGCGATAATCCACGGTGCAATCTCGCCAACGGGGATTAATCCGTGGTAGGTCCAGTTTACCATGTCGTCGGTTGACATCATGGCGAGTGTGCGGATTTTTTCGTAACTGTTTTTCTCTGCCTCCTCATACTGCTGATGGTCGTTTGTGCCATAGACATACAGCCGTCCATTGTATTCCACAGCCGTCGGGTCGGCGCAATACAGGAAGTCGAGGACTGGGTTGGCGTTGTCGGTGCCGAGTTTTGGCGATTTTACAACAACGTTCTGTGCGTTGGTCGAAGCGGCAAATGTCAATGCTAATGCCGCCAATAAACTTGTGATACGTTTCATTTTGATTTATGTTTTTTTTATTGAGTTGATGATGACACAAATGTATTTTATAAATCACTAATGGCTGTCTTTGTCTGTAACCAATAACTATCCGTTTGTAACATCGAAAATTAATTATCTTATGTTACCTTTCGATACATAAGCGTTACAAACCAATAGCGGCGGATTGAAAAAAAATATATATTTTTGCACTAAAAGTAAAATAATAATTTTTTCCATTATGATTAGACAAACAGCATTACTTATCCTCATGTTTTTGGCGACCGTGCTGACATGCCGCGCCAACGACATCACCGTCAAGTCGCCCAACGGCGCGCTGTCGGTAACAATCAACAACAACGGCGGCAAAGCATCGTACAGCGTCGCCCTCAACGGCAAGACTATCCTCAACCAATCCGCATTGGGACTCATGACAAGCCTTGGCGACCTCACCCAAGGCCTCACGCTCGCCGATTCGCGCACCTCAAAAGTGGAACTTCACTACGACATGAAGAAAACAAAAGCAAGCCACAGCGACTACTTCGCCAACGAACTCACCGCCGTTTTCAAAAACAATCAGAAACAAGTCCTTGAGGTAACATTCCGCGTGTCGGACAACGACGTGGCATTCCGCTACAACATCTCAATAGAACACCCAGACCGCGAGCCTGACCTTCAAAGGCTGCTGATACTCAGCGAGGCAAGCAGTTTCAATTTTCCCGACAACACCACCACATACCTCTGTCCGATGGCTGCGCCAGGAATATTGTGGGCTCATGCGCGTCCAAGTTACGAGGAGGTCTATACGCCCGACGCACCTATGGACGTAAAATCACAATTCGACCACGGATATTCGTTCCCGTGCTTGTTTCGTCAGCAGGACACATGGGTATTGGTGAGCGAGACCGGCACGACAGGACTATACTGCGGCACACATCTGTCCGACTATCAAAAAGGGACAGGCTACACAATCACATTCCCCGACGAACAGGAAAACGGCGGATACGGTTCGGCGTTTGTGGGCTGCCAGTTGCCATTCACAACGCCGTGGCGCACAATCACTGTCGGTTCGCTAAAAACGCTCGTTGAATCCACTATCGCCTACGACCTCGTGGAGCAGCGTTACGAGCCGTCAACAGACTACAAGCCCGGACGTTATACATGGAGTTGGCTTGTATGGCAGGACGAATCGGTCAACTGGGACGACCAAATAAAGTTCATCGACCTTGCCGCCGCGCTCAATTTTGAGTACTGCCTTGTTGACAACTGGTGGGACACACAAATCGGCCGCGACCGTATGCCCGAACTTTCACGCTACGCACAGTCGAAGGGTGTAAGCCTAATGCTTTGGTACAGCAGCAACGGCTTTTGGAACGACGCTCCGCAGACCCCGAAAAACTGCATGAACACCGCCATCGCTCGTGAAAAGGAGATGAAATGGCTCAAATCAATCGGTGTAAAAGGCATAAAGGTCGATTTCTTCGGCGGCGACAAGCAGGAGACCATGCAACTCTACGAGGACATCCTCAGCGATGCCAACCGCTATGGTCTGCAGGTCATCTTCCACGGCTGCACCCTGCCGCGCGGCTGGGAGCGTATGTACCCCAACTACGTGT
>CALFIU010000192.1 GCA_937877455.1 uncultured Bacteroidales bacterium | reverse complement strand
GTAAACTGCGCTTTTTCGATTTCATACGCCTTGAAAAATCTAATTTTTAGAACTCTCCTTTAGAAAATTTTTCGAAGTTTTTGCATTTATTTTAATATTTATTTTCTAAATGCAATAAACTGGGATAAAATGATAAATGCAAATGTCAATAGTGATGTAAACACAATGCGCAATAATGTTTGCGAAAAATTTTCAAAACCAAAAGCATTGAGCATAAAAAATGTAAAATGGTGTATTATTATAATGATAATTGAATATTTTGCAAACCAATTCATTCCCATATATGATGCGTATGGCGCAGTACCCGATTCGTAGCCATCGCGTGGTGCAAGTGTTTTTAATATTGTTGGTCTAATAAATGCTGCTAATACGCTTGCTGCAGCGTTTAAGCCTAATGTGTCGCTGAAAATGTCAATGGAAAAGCCAAGCAAAAAGGCGAAAACAAGTTGTAGCCAGCCTGCAGTTTCAAATGGCATTACTAATATTGCCAAAACATAAAACATTGGGGTTATGCCAAGCGGTGAAATGTTGATGTTGTTTAATAGCATGGCTTGAAGTAACACCAATATTGCATAATTGCCAAGTATTTTTAAAAATCCGCGGGTGTCCATTATTGTATAAATTTATCGGCTTGGTTTTCAAGTTCTTTCTGCTCTTGCTGCATTTTGTTTTCTATTACAAAAACGTTTGACAAATTTTTTAAATCTGTACTAAGTTTAACATCTATTGAATAAAAATTGTCGTCGCTATTTTTTTTAAAAGATTTTATTGTTGCCACTTGTATTCCTTCGGGAAAAATAGCCGAATAACCGCTTGTAACCACAGTGTCGCCCTCGTGTAGTTCTATGTGGTTGGGAATTTCGGTAAGTACAGCCATTTGATAATTTTCGCCAGGCCAAATGAGTGAACCGTAAAAATTATTATTTTTAAGTTTTGCGCTAAGTCCAATTTTTTGATTGAGTATTGATATAGCCAATGAGTAGTTTTTTGAAACGGCTACCACCACGCCCACTGCACCAGTTGTGGATACTACGCCCATATCAGGCCGCACACCGTGTTTTTCTCCAACATTTAGGGTGATAAAGTTGTTGGTTCGGTTGGTGGAATTTTTTAATACTTGCGCACTTATAAAACGATATTTGCATGTAGTGTCTGGCGATGTTACAAATTTGGCTGTGTCAACAATAAATGCCATTTGACTTTGATTTTTTAGTTTGGCAAGTTCGTTGGTAAGATGTTCGTTTTCGTCGCGTAGATGAAAATAACCTATGTAGTTCCAAGCTATATCGTAAAAAAATCCAGCCACGTTGTTGGCTGATGTAAAAAAAACACTGCTTCGCTCAACATCACTACCTATAACGTAAATAAGCGAGATTGTTTCCAAAACAATGAAAATCAGAAGAAAATGAATTTTTCGTAAAAATTTCAACAAACTTTCCATTCGGAAATATTTTTGTTTTTGTATGCTTTAGTACATGGCATATCCACCATGTCTTGATTGAAACAACCAAGTTTTGTAAATATAAATGAACAAATCAGGCAAAATTTTGCATTGAAAATTTGCCTGATTGTATTTTTTTATCTAAGGAGAAATGGAAATTTATCCACATTTTTAAGTGCTATACCAGTACCTCTTGCCACAGCGTGTAGAGGGTCTTCCGACACTTTAACTGGCAAGTTGGTTTTTTCGGCAAGCCTTTTATCAAGCCCCCTTAACAACGCACCGCCACCTGTAAGATGTATGCCGTTTTTGAAAATATCGGCGTAAAGTTCTGGTGGTGTTTGTTCAAGCACGTTAAGGATTGCAGTTTCTATTTTACCGAGCGATTTGTCGAGACAATGTGCAATTTCTTGATACGAAATTGGAATTTCTACTGGCAAGGCAGTCATTTGGTGAGGACCACGCACCATGTAATCGGCTGGTGGGTCGTCAAGGTCTGTTATTGCACTTCCAACGTTTATTTTTATTGCTTCTGCTGTACGATCAAACACTTTTATATTGTGTTGACGTCGCATATATTCCATAATATCTTCGGTAAAGTCGTCGCCAGCAATACGTATGCTTCGGTTGCAGACGATACCTCCAAGTGAAATAACTGCAATTTCGGTTGTTCCACCACCTATGTCAACAATCATGTTTCCTTCGGGTGCTTCTACGTCTATACCAATTCCCAAAGCAGCGGCCATTGGTTCGTGAATCATCCATACATCGCGAGCACCAGCATGTTCGGCACTATCACGCACCGCACGTCGTTCTACTTCTGTACTTCCTGATGGTATTCCAACTACAATTTTTATTGCTGGGTTAAAAAGCATTTTTTTGCTGCTACCCATTTTTATCATTCCGCGAATCATCATTTCAGCCGCTTTAAAGTCGGCTATCACACCGTCGTGCAGAGGTCTAATTGTTCTGATGTTTTCGTGTGTTTTACCATGCATGAGTTGGGCTTTCATGCCTATGGCGATGTTTTTTTCTGTTGTGTGGTCTATTGCCACAATCGATGGCTCGTCAACCACAATGCGGTCGTGCATTATGATTACCGTGTTGGCCGTGCCCAAATCCATGGCCAGTTCCTGGGTTAGAAATGAAAATAATCCCATTTTGATTTTTGTTTTTCCTAATGTTTAAAATGACGTGTGCCAGTAAATACCATTGCTACGCCGTTATTGTTGCAATAGTCTATGCTTTCCTTGTCGCGCACCGATCCGCCTGGCTGTATAACACTTGTTATACCTGCTTTGTGTGCTATTTCTACGCAGTCGCCAAATGGGAAAAATGCGTCTGATGCCATTACTGCGCCGTTGAGGTCAAAACCGAAAGTTTTGGCTTTTTCGATGGCTTGTTTTAGTGCGTCAACGCGTGATGTTTGTCCTATTCCGCTGGCGTAGAGTTGTTTGTTGTTGGCAAGTACTATTGCATTTGATTTTGAGTGTTTTACTATTTTATTGGCGAAAAGCATATTCTCAATTTCTTTTTGCGTTGGTTGCTTTTCTGTTACGCTTTTTAGGTCGTCGGGGGTTTCTGTTTTTAAATCGCGTTCTTGATACAAGAATCCGTTAAGTGCCGAGCGAACAAGCGTTTTGGGTAATTTTATATCTTTGCGGACGAGAATTATGCGATTTTTCTTTGTTTCCAAGATGTCTAAGGCTTCTTGGTCGTATCCAGGAGCTATGATAACCTCCATAAAGAGACTATTCATTTCTTCTGCTACTTCTTTTGTTATTTTTTTGTTGGTGATTACAACGCCGCCAAATGCTGATACAGGATCGCAAGCCAAACAATCTTTCCATGCCTCAAGGAGTGTTTGTCTGCATGCTACACCGCAAGCATTGTTGTGTTTCATAATAACAAAGGTTGTTTGGTCAAACTCGTCTATTAGGTTAACTGCTGCATCAACATCAAGCATATTGTTGTAACTGAGGTCTTTGCCGTGTAGTTTGTCGAATAAATCGTTTATATTACCGAAGAATTTGGCTTTTTGATGCGGATTTTCTCCGTAACGCATTTCTTGATATGTAGTTTCGGCTACACGCAACTCTGCTGTTTCTGGGTCGCTTTGTGCAAAATATGAGTATATTTTGCTGTCGTAATACGAACTTACTCCAAATGCTTTTTTGGCAAAATCTTTACGTTGTTCAAGGGTTGTAACACCATTTTGATTTTCAAGTATATCAAGCAATTGTTGATATTGTGCTACTGATGGAATAATAACTGTATCTTTGAAATTTTTTGCAGCAGCTCTTATTAGCGATATTCCGCCAATGTCTATTTTTTCTATTATATCTTGTTCTGGTGCACCGCTGGCTACTGTTTGCTCAAATGGGTATAAATCAACAATAACAAGGTCGAGTAGGGGAATTTCGTATTGTTCTACTTCTTTGTTATCTTGTTGGTTGTCTCTTCTGGCAAGTATTCCACCAAAAACTTTTGGGTGAAGTGTCTTTACTCTGCCGCCCAAAATTGATGGGTATCCAGTTAAACTTTCAACTGATTTTACACTAACACCAAGGTTTTCTATAAATGTTTTTGTTCCTCCTGTGGAATAAATTTCCACACCAAGTTCAGAAAGTTTGTTTACTATTTTATCAAGACCAGTTTTGTAAAATACTGAAACTAACGCCTTTTTTATTTTTATGTCGTTGCTCATTTTGCCTATTTTCTAATTTTATTTTGTGGCAAATATAAATTATTTTTACTAATTAAAAAAAAATTAGTGATTAAAGTTTATTTTTTGTTATTTTTTGTTTTTTTACACCTTAATATATATGTAAAAAATATGATTTTTGTTTGTTGATGGATTAGTAACGTAAATTTGCACTTTAATTTGGTATTTTTTTTAAAAATTCAATGTTAAGAAAATTTGTGTGTAAAAAAAGTTTTCAACGTTTAAAATTTTACAATTTACCCAAAATCAGAACAAAAAAAAGTTATCAACATAAAAAAAATGATTTTTTTCGTGTTAATAGTTTGTGGAAAAATGTTGTAAAAAAAACGTGTTTTTTAGTATAAATTTGCAATAATCTCAATTAAAGGAATAATTAATAAATATAGTTTATTGATGTTTAAAGTGTTAATAATCTGTAAGTTATAAGGAATTAAAATTTATATTTTATTGAGATTCAAATAATTAGTTGACAAAAACATTTAAAAAACTTAAATACCAAGTTATGCAAACCATCGAAGAAATTGCAATTGCAAAAAAAACAAATGAAGAAGTTATGATACAGACAGTGGTAAAACGCGACGGTCGCATTGTTGGCTTTAACGAAGAAAAGATAGCCGCTGCCATTCGTAAAGCTATGCTCCAAACAGAGTTAGGCGAGGACGAACATTTAATTCAAAAAATTACAGCCCGCATTGCTTGCCGTGGTAAAAAACAAATGACGGTAGAAGAAATTCAAGATTGTGTGGAAAACGAGCTTATGAAAAGTTCGCGTAAGGAAGTGGCTCGTGCATATATTTCGTATCGCGACAAACGTAGTGTGGCTCGTAAAGCCAAAACACGTGATATTTTTACCGAAATTATTGAGGCTAAATCTAATGATATTACTCGTGAAAATGCTAACATGAATGCCGACACTCCTGCTGGTATGATGATGAAATTTGCAAGTGAATCTACAAAGCCTTTTGTTGATGACTATTTACTTGCTCCAGAAGTGAAGGAAGCTATAAAAAATGGTTACATTCATATACATGATAAGGATTATTATCCAACAAAAAGTTTAACTTGCGTACAACATCCATTGGACAAAATTCTTCATTACGGATTTTCTGCTGGACATGGAGAATCAAGACCTGCAAAACGCATAGAAACAGCAAGTATCCTTGGATGTATTTCTATGGAAACTGTCCAAAACGAGATGCACGGTGGACAAGCGATTCCTGCATTCGACTTTTATCTTGCTCCTTACGTAAGATTTTCATACATTGAAGAAATTAAGGTGTTGGAAGAACTTAACGGTGAAGATTATTCTCATCTTTATAATCAAGAGATTGAAGATTTTATAATACATCCGCTTGATGGGCTTTCTGGTGTAGATCGTATAAAACAACACGCTATTAATCAGACTGTTAATCGTGTTCACCAAGCAATGGAAGCGTTTATACATAATATGAACACAATTCATTCTCGTGGTGGCAATCAAGTGGTTTTTAGTAGCATAAATTATGGAACGGATACATCGGCAGAAGGACGATGCATAATTCGTGAGTTACTTGTTAGTACATACGAAGGTGTTGGTAATGGTAGCACTGCAATTTTTCCAATTCAGATTTGGAAGAAAAAACGTGGAGTAAACTATTTGCCAGAAGATAAAAATTACGACCTCTATCAAATGGCTTGCAAGGTAACTGCCAAGAGATTTTTCCCAAATTATCTCAATCTTGATACTACATTTAATCAACACGAAAAATGGACTGCTGACGACCCAAAACGTTATGAATATGAAGTGGCTACAATGGGCTGTCGTACTCGTGTTTTTGAAAACAGATATGGCAAAAAAACATCAATAGGACGTGGAAATCTTTCTTTTACATCAATAAACATAGTACGTCTTGCAATAGAATGTATGTCAATTGAAAACAAGGAAGAGAGAATAAAAACATTTTTCGACAAACTTGAACGTGTACTCTGTATAGCAGCAAAACAACTTGACGATAGGTTTAATTTCCAAAAAACTGCTCTTGCAAAACAATTTCCACTATTGATGTCGCGTTTGTGGGTTGGTAGCGAAAAACTTAAACCCAACGACACTATCGAAAGTGTTATTAATCAAGGCACTTTGTCGATTGGATTTATTGGATTGGCAGAATGTCTTAAAGCATTGACAGGTAAGCATCATGGCGAATGTGAAGAATCGCAACAACTTGGCATTAGGATAGTAACCTATATGCGCGATAGGTGCAACGATTTTTCGCAACAGTATCGCCACAATTACAGCGTTTTGGCAACTCCTGCCGAAGGTCTTAGCGGTTCGTTTACCAAAAAAGACAAAAAGACTTTTGGTATCATAGAAGGTGTAACAGATAGAGAATATTACACCAATTCGAGCCATGTGCCAGTTTATTATAAATGTACGGCAATGCACAAGGCTGAGGTTGAGGCTCCTTATCACGACCTTGAACGTGCTGGACATATTTTTTATGTTGAGATAGATGGAGATGCAACACACAATCCTCAAGTGGTAGCATCGGTGGTTGATATGATGGATAAATTTAATATGGGTTATGGTAGTATTAACCATAACAGAAACCGTTGTATGGATTGTGGATATGAAAATGCTGACAAACAACTTGATGTATGTCCTAAGTGTGGTAGCACACATATCGATAAACTCCAACGCATAACAGGCTATCTTGTTGGTACTACAGATCGTTGGAATAACGCTAAACTCAACGAACTTAACGATAGAACTACGCATGTTTAAACTAAATTTTGATTGAAAAAAACATAAGCGATGAAACTAATGATAATGGACGTGATAGAATACACCACTTCGGATGGTCCGGGTTTTCGCACGTCCATATATTGCAGCGGATGTTGGCATGCTTGTAAAAACTGCCAAAACCCTCAAACATGGAGATTAGAAAATGGTCATGCTGTTGATGTTGAAGAACTTTATAATCAGGTGGTTAGAAACGAAATGGCAGATGTTACATTTTCGGGAGGAGATCCATTTTATCAACCGTTGGGGTTTGCTATGCTTGCAAAAAAAATAAAGGAAACAACTAATAAAACCATTTGGTGCTACACGGGATTTGTCTATGAACAGATTGTAAACGATCCTAAACTTAGCGTTTTGTTGCCATATATTGATGTTTTGGTGGACGGAGAGTTTGTACAAAGTTTACATGATCCTGATTTGTTGTTTCGTGGAAGTAGCAATCAAAGGCTTATTGACGTAAAAAAATCGTTGAAAGCTGGGTTTGTTGTTGATTATGATTACAATCCTTTCTATATTTCGAGTGAAATAAAAGAAAAAAATCGAATTTTTTAGGATTGATATAAAATATTGGTTTACAATATGTATTTAAACTTTCGGATTGTAAATTTATTATAGTCCGAAAGTTTTTTTGTAAAGTTGGCATTAAGTTTTAAATTTGCAAGTTAAAATTTAATGTACAAAAAGCAAATGAATTTTTTAGAAAGTATTGCATCCTTATTTAAATATACCCCAGGAGAGCCTTTGTTGTTTAGTAGTGGGCAATTTTTATTATTGTTTATAATTTTTTTGACAATATATATTGCTTTTATAAAACGTAAAATGTTTATAAGCATCTATGTTGTTTTGTTTAGTTTGTTTTTTTATTATCGTAGTAGCGGGGTTTACGTTTGGATTTTAATTTTAACAACAATTACCGATTATTGGTTTGGTAACAAGTTATGGAACTCAAAATCAGAAACTTGGCGAAAAATATGGCTTGTTATGGGAGTGTTGCCAAGTATGTTGTTGCTTGCTTATTTCAAGTACACAAATTTTATAATTTTCAACATTTCGCAGATTATTGGCAATAATTTTTCACCATTAGACATATTTTTACCAGTCGGAATTTCGTTTTATACATTCCAAAGTGTTAGTTATATAATAGATATTTATCGAAAAAAAATAGAACCAGCATCTACAATGCTTGATTATGCGTTTTTCTTAACGTTTTTTCCGCAACTTGTAGCTGGTCCTATTGTTAAAGCCAATTTGTTTTTGCCACAACTTAAACAAGAACGTCAAGTTTCTAAAACACAAGTATATACAGGATTATGGCTTATTATTATAGGACTTGTAAAAAAAGGAGTTATTGCCGATTATATAGCCCAATACAACGATTTGGTTTTTGCAGCACCGCAAAATTATACTGGTTTTGAAAATCTAATGGCTGTTTATGGTTATGCATTACAGATTTTTTGCGATTTTTCTGGTTATAGCGACATGGCCATTGGTATGGGTAAAATTATGGGATTTGACCTTGGCATAAACTTTAACTCACCATACAAAAGTATTGGCATTAGTGATTTTTGGAGACGTTGGCACATATCGCTTTCAACTTGGCTAAGAGAATATATTTATTATCCGCTTGGTGGCAATCGAACAATTTCGCTTTTTTCGGTGTTATGTGTGCCAATAGGGTTGGTTTTGATAACATTGTTTTACAATCAAAGTTGGATTAATGTTGTGCTTGCTTTGCTTGTTAGTTGTGTAGGTTTGGCGGCGTATAAATACAGCGAACGTAATGTGTTAACGTACATTGCTCTTTCGCTGTTGACGGTGCTTTCTATCTATTGGTTTACCAACAACATTCCTGCGGCGGTTTATTCGGTAGTTGTTATAGCATTTTGGTTATTGTTGCTCGCACGTCCGCAAAGTGCCAAAAGTGTAAAGCAAGATATTAATCTTGTTGTTCTTATGCTTATTGGAGGTCTATGGCATGGTGCAGCATGGAAATTTATTTTTTGGGGGGGAACTCATGGTGTAGCACTCGCTATTGATAAGTTTTTGTTGAAAATATTGCCAAAAAATAAAACTGTAAAAGCTTTAATGTGGTTTTTTACGTTTAATTTTGTTGTATTGCTATGGATGTTTTTTAGGGCAAACGACATACAAACGGAGATTGTTTTGGAAGACCAAACTACAGTAACTCAAACCATTAGTGCCTTTGAAGTGCCAATTATAATGTTAGAAAAAATTATTGATGACTTCGATATATCGTTTGCTATTCATTTTTGGGATGCAAGATATGTTTGGGTAATAATGGTTTTATTTGGATTTATTTGTCATGCTGTGCCAGAAAAAGCTGCAGGAAAAGTACGTGATTTTTTTATAAAATGTCCGTTTGCGGTTAAAGTATTGATTTTATTGGTGGTTATGCAATTAGTTATACAATTTAAAAACGAAACTGTTCAACCATTTATTTATTTTCAGTTTTAATAATAACCAATAAAATTATAGTTAATATAATTTTGTTTTATGCTGTAAAATTTCTGAGAAATTTGAATATATTGGATTTTTTTTGCAGTTAATGTAACAAAATGCTGGAAAATAATTTATTTTTCCAGCATTTTTGTTTACATTTGCCAATCAAAATCAATAAAAAATCAAGTTATTATGAAAAATTATTCTATTAAGAAACCGATTTTAACTTTTTTATTTGTTTTGTTATCATCTTTGCTTTGGGGACAACGTGATTATTATATTGGGCCAGATAATGGTCATAATTATGAGTTTGGTTCTTCTTGGGATGATATTACTTCTTTTTCAGCTACAGATGATAGTTACAAGTGGGATGAAGAAGGTTATGATGTAGATGGAACATATTATGTTGAAATTTTAGAATCTTCTGGAAATTATGTTTCTATTCGTTCTGTTGATGGAACAATAGCAGAAAACTATAAAAATTCTATTCCAGACGCTTTTTCATATACTTTTAGGGTGCATTTTCAACCAAAAAAAACGGATACTTATTCGTCGAAGTATGAGGATATTACAATTGATAGAACTCCTAAAATAATTACTGTAAAAGTTGCTGAACCAATTATAAAAGAGTATGACGGTACAAAAAAATATACTGGTGAAATATCTTATTCTTTTACTGGTGATAAAAACGAAAATATAGAAAGTTTAACAGAAAAATATCCTATTGTAGTAAAAAATACAACCGTTGAATTTTCAAATTCAGAGGCTGGTGCATGTAGTGTTAACGTTTCTTTTGAATTAGAAAATTCTGAATTTTATAAAATTGAAAAAGATCCAGTTTCTGTTTCTGGTATAATTACAAAGCCAGTTACGCTTAGTCTTGATGGAATAAGCAAAGATTATGACGGAACAAACACGATAACAAGTTCTAATTTTGACATTTCAAAAGCTCAATTGGTAGGAATTGCCGATGGGGCAGATGTTACAGTAAAATCGTTGAGTCTTGAATTTGACGGAACTGATTGTCCTTCGCAACCAGTTAAAATTTTAAGTTATGAACTTCAAGGAACAGATGCTAAATATTATAGTATTGACATTGAACATTCAAATTTAAAAGGAAATATATCTCCTGCTCCAGCTGAAATTAAAGTTACCAAAAATACATACATTTATGGCGATAAGTTGGATTTATCAACAATTTATGCTGTTAAGAAAGGTTCAGATACAAAACTTGATGGAAATTTTAGTTTTTACAATGTTGAGGATGATGGAGATGGAAATAAAGCTGAAGGTGATATAGAATATACTGCAGATGATTTTTTACCATTTGGAACTTATGATATTTATATTCAATTTGAGCCAAATTCGCCTAATTATATATGGCCTGCTTTAATTAAGGAATTTATTGTTGAGCAAAAAATTGTAAATCTAACAGTTTCTTATGATAAAACAAAGGTATATGATAAAACTTATAATGTTAATAATTTTAGTTTGGTAGCTGATCCCACAGATTTTATTGTAGGAAATGACGAAGTTATTTTGCCTAATTATGCTTATTACATTTCGGGTAAAGATGTAGGAGTAGACAAAGAAATTTCATTGGGTTCGGTTGGTGGTAAGGATTCGTATAAGTATAATTTTTATATTGTTAATAATCCATTATCTGGCGACATAACTCCTTACCAACTAAAATTTAATGAGTTTAATGTAACGAATGGCATTTATGGTACGGCAACAATAAAAAATTGTGTTGATTTTGAAGTTGAAAATCCGTTCGGCGAAATTGATAATTTTTCAATAAAATATTTTATTAATGGAAGTGAAGTATCGGATTTGGATTTGCTACCTGTAGGAACAAATTCTGTAACAATTACAGTAAGTGCAAATAATAATAATTATATCGACATTAGTAAAACTTTCGATATTGAAGTATCAAAACTTGTTGCAGAATTTAATGTTGCTGATATTGACATTGATAAAGAAAAAATTTATGACCAAACAACCGATGTAGTGGTCAATAATAATAGTATAATTTTGTCAAATGCTATTGCAAACGATAATGTTTTTATCAACATAGTTTCTGCCAATTATGATGATAAAAATGTTGGTACGGACAAAAAAATTACGTTATCGTTAGGCTTAGATGGAACAGCCGCAGCAAATTATGAGTTGAAAACAACAGAATTGGAGTTTTGCAACGATGGAATAATTAACAAAAAAGAAATTGAGATAAAAGATTATAATTTCACTGTTTCTGACAAACCTTACAATGAAAAAACAGATATAGTTGAAAATCAAATAGTTGATTTTTCGGTTACGAGTTTAGAACCTGTTATTTTCAGTGGCGACGATGCAAATATTGAAATTGATGAAACTTCAATTGCATACGTTTCTGCAAACACAGGAAACGATGTTGAGATTACAGCAATAGCTGTTATTGTTGGAAATGATGCTGAAAATTACCAACTTAAAAATTCTAATGTAACTACAAAAGGAAATATAATTGCAGGGATACCTTATTTTAAAGTTGAAAACACACATTTTATATATGGTGATTCAAAAATAGGAGAGGATTTTGTTGTTAAAATTTCTACAGACGAAAACGAAAACATAACTTATAGTTATGATGATTTTGAAATGAGAAACAATCTTCCTCCAGGTGAACATCAAATAAAAATATTTTACGAAGCAAGTCAAAGTTCAAATTATGATTCAAAAGATACCGTGGTTACCGTAACTGTAGAAAAACGACAGTTGGAATATACTAAAGTTATTGAGGAGATGTTTGTTACCACAAGAGTTTACAATGGTAGTGATGTATGTTCTTTGAAAGATTTGCCCGATGTGGATGCTTTGACACCTATTTATCTACATTGGAACAGCGTTTATTCGCGTTACGATAATGATCAAGTGGCGATAAAGGACATGGTTGGTCATTTTGATACTCCAGAAATTGGTATTCATAAGCCTATAACGATAACTTTTACTATAACTGGCAGTGAATCTGATTATTATATCGCTCCACAACCATACGTTTATCCAGAAGGAGTTATACTTCCGGGCGAAATTAAGGCTGATTTGCAATTAAATAAAGTAGAGTTTTGTTCTGGTGGTAGCGACAATCTCGAATTGTTACTTACCATTCATTCGGGAGTTCCAGACAAATATGAGATTGTTTTTGATAATGCTGCCATTGCTGCTGGTTTTGAGAACATTGCAGAAACCGACATTCCGTCGTATGAAACCGAAGAGGAGTTTGCCATTGTTTCTAATTCTTTGCCAAAAACTGTTGAATATGGAAAGTTTAGTGGCGTGTTGAAACTTTACAGTACTTCTACAAAAGGTGAACTCGAATTGCCTTTTAATTTCTCTGTTGATTTAGATCCAAGCGAAATTATTTTGACAAAATTTGATGATGTAGTTTTTGTGGATAATCACGAATTAAAATATGTTGGTTATCAATGGTACAAAGACGGACAAATAATTGACGGAGCAACGAATCAATTTTATAACGACCTTGAAGGGGTTTTTAAAGGCAAAACTTATTACGCAGTTTTAAATACAGCGAATGGCGAGGTTGTAAAAACATGTCCTATACAGTTTGAAAAAAATACTGCATCAACATCAAAAAAATCAGATGTTTATGTTAAAACATATCCAAATCCAGCAAAATCGTTAAATCCTATAAACATACAACTTATTGGCGATGAAAATTTACAAACTATTGATACAGAAATATATATATACAACAATTTAGGAGTTTTGGTAGAAAAAATTTCCAACGCTAATTCAATAAATACAATATTGTTGCCAGAAGGACAATATAATGGTGTGTATTTGCTTGGTAACAAGAAACTTACTTTTAAACTGATAGTAAAATGAAAAAAATAGTTATACTTATTTCGTTTTTACTTAGTATAACGGCTGCAAATGCCCAAAAATCAAACACATACGAATGTGAAAAAGGGCATTATATCAATTTTGGAATAGGTGGAGGATTGCAATCTTTGCTTTACGATTTGCAAGATTATGGCAACAAAAAACTCGGTTGGGGGGGGGCGGCCAACTTAAACTATAGTTATTTTTTTACTCGTCATTGGGGGGTGGGTACTGGTTTAAGTTTAAAAACGTTGGCGGCTTCGGCAAAACTCAACAGCGTTCAAACAATTGAAAATGCTGTAGATGAAGATGGATATAGTTATTCGCATCTTACTTATTTCAATAATCTAAAAGAAAAACAAAATCAGATTTTATTTGGCGTTCCAATTACATTATGTTATCAATACAATGTTGGAAATCGTTGGAAATTATCAGGTTCGTTGGGAGCAGCATGGATGTCGCCTATAAAGGATAAGTTTAAAACAACAAAAGGCGATTTAGAAACTCGTGGATTTTATCCCGAATATAATCTTGAACTTTATGGAATGGAACAACACCATTTTTATACTGCTGATGATTTTAAAGGAAACAACAATATAGGAAATTCTTGGGCTGGACTTGCCGAGATTGGTGTACTTTACGCATTGTCAAAACGTTGGGATTTATCTTTCTCTGTTAATGGTGTTTTTGGAATTTCAAACCAAGCGAGTGGTAATTCTGATGCCAATATTTACAATCCAGATTGTATGAGTGCCGATGCTTATAAAAATCCCGTATATAATGGTATATTATCATCGGGAGTTATCGACAAGTTGCGGAGTATGTCAACGTCGTTATCTGTAGGTTTGCGCTATAAACTCGAACACAAGAAAAAAGAAAAACCTCAAGATCCAGATATTCCAACCGACAATCCAATTATTGTTGATAATAATAAAGGGTTGGATTCTATACCTAATGTTGATACTATTTCGCAGATAGATGACGATATTGAGGTTATGGATTCTATGCCTGATACTGTGCCTGCTATTGTTAACAATGAACCTGAAAATAAAGATATTGAACCAAATAAAAAAGTAGAAAATAATCCAAAAGTTAGGGATATTATTATACAACCAAATTTTGAACTCAACAAATATCAGAGCCAAAATATAAAAGATTATTACGAAACAATTGATAGTTTGGCTGTTATGCTAAAAGAAAACCCAGATATGCATATTGAGATTGTTGGGCATACTTGTGACCTTGGTAGTGAGCTTTACAATCAACAATTGGGACAAAGTAGAGCCAATTTTGTGCGACAAGAACTTATAAAACGAGGTGTTCCTTCAAAACAAGTTGTGGCTATGTCGAAAGGTGAAACTGAGCCTCTTGTACCAAATACATCTGAGGAAAATCGTAAAAAAAATAGACGTGTGGAAATTAAAATCGTTACTGAATAAAAAAAACAATATTTGTTGTAATTAAAAACGGCAGATATTTTGTATAATTTTTGCAAAAAAAATGTTATGACTACAAGAGGTAATAACCAAAGTTATAAATTTGCGTTTGTCTTGTTAACAAGTCTTTTTTTCTTTTGGGGACTTGCTAATAATATGACTGATACACTTTTGGCTGCTTTTAAGCATATTATGAGCCTTAGCGACACACAGACATCGCTAATTCAAATGGCTTTTTATGGAGCATATTTTTGTTTTGCTCTGCCAGCAGCACTATTTATTAAAAAGTTTAGTTATCGTAGTGGAATTGTTCTTGGACTTTCGCTTTATGCTTGTGGAGCCATGATGTTTTATCCAGCAGCGGTGGCCGAGAGTTATTTTGTTTATCTTGCTGCAATTTATATACTTGCAGGAGGGTGTAGTATTCTTGAAACGGTTGCAAATCCGTATATTTTAAGTATGGGTAGCCCCGAAACGGCTACAAGAAGGCTTAATCTCGCACAAAGTTTCAACCCATTTGGGTCTATAACTGGAATTTTGCTGAGCCGTTTTTTTATTCTTAGAGGATTACAAAATTACACCGCTGAAGATAGAGCAACAATGTCGCCAGATATGTTGAAAGTAATACAAACAGATGAACTTGATGCAATTACTTTTACTTATATGGGAGTGGGAGAGATATTGCTATTGGTGATGATTATAATGTTTTTTGTAAATTTCCCTACAGGAAGCGATGATGGCAAGTTTGAGATAAGGACATCTTTTAAAAGGTTATTTAAAAACAAACGTTATGTTTTTGGAACAATAGCACAGTTTTTTTATGTTGGTGCTCAAATTTGTGTTTGGTCGTTTACCATTCGTATGGCAATGCACATAACGGGAAAAGGAGAGGTGGATTCGTCGGATGTTTACCTTATTTCTATAATTTTATTCGCTGTAAGTCGTTTTTTGTTTACATATCTTATGCGATTTATCAAGGCTGAACGTTTGCTTGTTATTGCTGCAGCCTCAGCATTAATTTGTTCGATAGGAGTAATACTATTTAGCGGAGTTTTGGCGTTAGCGGCGTTGGTTGCCATTTCGGTATTTATGTCTTTAATGTTCCCAACTATTTGTGGTTGTTCGTTAAAAGACACTGGCGATGATGCCAAAATTGCAGCGTCAGGACAGGTAATGGCCATTGTTGGTGGTGCTGTTATTACGCCATTACAAGCATTATTGTCTGATTATGCGGGTATAACAATATCGTTTATAGTTCCAACATTTTGTTTTGCTGTTGTTTTGGCTTTTGCATTGTCATTGTGCAAAGGTGAGGTGCAGAAATCCTAAAAATAATTTTAAAAATCATCATGCAATTAAAAGATATTGGCGAATTTGGATTGATTAGCCGTTTTTCTAAAAAGTTTTTAGATTTGATACCAAATGGTTTTGTTGGCATTGGCGATGATTGCGCAGTTATTCCATCACAAAAAGACAAAAATTTTTTGGTATCTACGGATATGCTTGTAGAAAATGTGCATTTTATAAAATCAGAAATTTCAGCTTTTGAGCTTGGACATAAGTCGTTGGCAGTAAATCTTAGCGATCTTGCAGCATCAGGAGCAGAACCATGTGGTTCTTTTCTTTCAATTTCTTTACCACAAAATGTTGATATACAATGGGTTGATGATTTTTTTGATGGTTATGCTTCATTGTCAAAAAAGTATAATTGTCCGTTGCTTGGTGGCGATACTACCAAAACACTAAATGCCATTGCCATAAATGTAACAGTTGTTGGACGTGCATCTGTTGAAAAAATAAAATTACGCAATAAAGCAAAAGATGGCGACATTGTTTGTGTAACAGGTTATCTTGGTGATTCGGCAGGTGGACTTGAAATTTTGTTAGATGGATTAGAAAAAACACCGCTTGCAAAAGAATTAATAAAAAGGCATCATAATCCTCAGCCGCGTGTTGAACAAGGAATTTTTCTTGCGTCACGGCGCGAAGTAAACGCCATGATGGATATTTCTGATGGAATAAATTCAGATCTTAAACATATACTTTCATTGTCGGGAAAATCGGCAGACCTACATCTTGAAAAGTTGCCAGTTAGCGAGTTGCTTAAAGAGTATTATAAAGGAGATTTGCAAAAAATTTATAACCTTGCTTGTGGCGGAGGCGAGGATTATGAATTACTTCTTACAGTAGATTTTAGATATTTTACAGATTTATCGGTGCAATTTGAAAAAAAATTTGGCAATCCGCTCTATGCTATTGGAAAAATTAATGGCGATGGTGGACAATTGCGATGGTTTGAAAATGGATTTTGTTTAAACTCTATTTCAGGCGGTTATAACCATTTTTCAGCTTAAAAAACTATGAAAAAATATCACAAAGTGCTTGCAATTGCAGGCACAGACAGCGGCGGTGGGGCTGGAATACCCGCCGACATAAAAGCTATTTCGGCGTGTGGCAGTTTTGCAATGTGTGCTATAACTGCTGTAACTGCTCAAAATACATTGGGTGTTAACGAAATACATTCTATTCCACCAAAAATTGTGGCATCGCAAATTGATGCTGTTTTTAGCGATATTGGTGTTGATAGTGTAAAGATAGGTATGCTACATAGTGCTGATATTGTTGAAATTGTTGCAAGTAGCCTTAAAAAAGCAGGTGCAATAAATATTGTACTCGACCCAGTTATGGTGGCAACATCAGGAAGTATTTTGCTAAAAGATGAGGCTGTTTTAGCGTTGAAAAAAACGCTTATTCCGTTGGCAAAAATAATAACACCAAATGTGCCAGAGGCAGAAGTTTTGCTTGGAGAAAAAATTGATAATCAAAATAATGCAGAATATTTTGCAAAAAAACTATCTCAAATAGGTGGTACGTCGGTTTTGCTAAAAGCAGGGCATTTTGTTGGTGAAAATATTTGTGATGTGTTGTACAATATTACAACTGATAAGATTACAAAGTTGCCAACAAAAAAAATTGTTACAAAAAATACTCATGGAACAGGATGTACACTTTCATCGGCAATTGCAGCTTATTTAGCACAAGGTTTTTCATTGGAAGATAGTGTTTTACGTGCAAAAAACTATATAACCAATGCTATAATTAAAGGTGCCGATTATCAATTTGGCTCAGGGCATGGTCCTGTTAATCATTTTTGGAGTTTTTTTAATGATTGATTGGTGTTATGAGAAATTTTTGTTTTAATATTGTTGTTTTTTTTCTTTTGTTATTTACAACTATGTCTTGTAGAAAACATGTTGAATTTAAGACTGTTGGACATAAAAATTATAATATAAAAATTCCTATAGATTTAAAACCTGTTCGAGGACTTAACAAAAATGCCGAATTGCAATTTGGAAATCTTGATAATAATCTTTCGGTAATTGTAATGCGCGATGAAATTGATGCAGTAAAAAAAACAGCAGAAAATTTTTTTGAACAAAATCCTGACATTGATTCCGCACAACGAGTTTTTGCACTTTCTTTTGACGGTTATTGTGATATGGTAATTTATACTCTTAAAGAAAAATCGTCAAACTTTAAAATTATGCTAAATTCGGATACTATAATTAATAGTATTCCAGTTAAAATTTATACATATAGTGGTGATTTTAACAACAATACATCTTATTGCAAACTTGCAATATATGCTGGAAAAAACGATTATTATCAAGTATTTTCTTTTTCGTCACCAGAAAATTATTCACAATATAGCCATGTTATGATGCAGATTGTGTCGTCATTGTCGGAGTGATTGTTAAATATTTGTTATTTTTTTTAATTTTTTTACGATTGATTTTAGTTTGTAAAATAAATTTTATTATTTTTGCTGCGAATTTATTGTAATCTATACATAAAGTCTAACAAATTTAAAAGTTTTAATTAATTAATTTAAATGACACCAAAAAAATCACAAGGTTTCAACGAAGAAATTGAAAACGATGAAATCGAAAAAGTAAATCCACAGGCAGAAGCACAGACTGCGGATGAAGGAGTTGAGGAAGAAATTGAACTCCGCAAACCTACAAAATTAAACGTTTCCACACTCGATTTTGACTGGGATAACGTTTCTAACAAAGGCGAGAACTACTCTGCTGAAAAACGTAAAGAACTTGAAGCTGAATACGGTAAAACTGTATTGCAAGTTACTGAAAATCAAATGACTGAGGGTACTGTTATTGCTATTAACCCTCGTGAAGTAATCATCAACATCGGATATAAGTCGGAAGGCGTTGTAAGCCAAAACGAATTTAGATACAACCCCGATTTAAAAGTAGGGGACAAAGTTGAAGTTTACATCGAAAACCAAGAAGATAAAAACGGACAACTCGTTCTTTCTCATAAAAAAGCACGCGCAATGCGTAGTTGGGATCGCGTTAACGAAGCTCTCAACAACGATGAAATTATTAAAGGTTACATCAAATGCCGTACAAAAGGTGGTATGATTGTAGACGTATTTGGTATTGAGGCATTTTTGCCAGGTAGCCAAATTGACGTTAAACCAATCAGAGATTACGACGTTTTTGTTGGCAAAACAATGGAATTCAAAGTTGTTAAGATTAATCCCGAATATAGAAACGTTGTTGTTAGCCACAAAGCTCTTATCGAGGCTGAACTTGAACAACAGAAAAAAGAAATTATTTCTAAACTCGAAAAAGGTCAGGTTCTTGAAGGAACTGTTAAAAATATCACTTCTTATGGCGTATTTATCGACCTTGGTGGTGTTGACGGTCTTATTCATATTACAGACCTTTCTTGGGGTAGAGTTTCTCATCCAGAAGAAATTGTTAAACTCGACCAAAAACTCAACGTTGTTATTCTCGATTTTGACGATGATAAAAAACGTATTGCTCTTGGTCTTAAACAACTTACACCCCATCCTTGGGATTCTCTCGACCAAGAACTCAAAGTTGGAGACAAAGTTAAAGGAAAAGTTGTTGTTATGGCAGACTACGGTGCATTTGTCGAAATTGCTCCGGGCGTAGAAGGTTTGATACATGTTTCTGAAATGTCGTGGAGTCAACATTTGCGTTCTGCACAAGAGTTCCTTAAAGTTGGCGATGAAGTTGAAGCTGTTATTTTAACTCTCGACCGCGAAGAACGTAAAATGTCGCTTGGTATTAAACAATTGCGTCCTGATCCATGGGATAACATTGAAGAAAAATACAAAGTTGGTAGCAAACATACCGCTAAAGTAAGAAATTTCACTTCTTTTGGTGTATTTGTTGAAATAGAAGAAGGTGTTGATGGATTGATTCATATTTCTGATCTTTCGTGGACCAAAAAAATCAAACATCCAAACGAATTTACTAATGTTGGCGATAGCATCGAAGTTGTTGTTTTGGAAATTGACAAAGAAAATCGTCGCTTAAGCCTTGGACACAAACAACTTGAAGAAAATCCTTGGGATACATTCGAAACTGTATTCTATGTTGACTCTGTACACGAAGGAACAATTATTAATTTGTTTGATAAAGGTGCTATTGTTGCACTTCCTTATGGTGTTGAAGGATTTGTAAATCCACGTAATCTTGTTAAGGAAGATGGTTCGCAATGTCAAGTTGACGAAAAACTTCAATTCAAAGTAATTGAGTTTTCTAAGGCTGCAAAACGTATCATACTTTCGCATACAGCTGTTTGGAACGAAAAAGCAAAACCAGCTGCTAAATCTACAAAGCCAAACAAGACAGATAAAGCCGTTACACCAAAACAAGAAACTACAACCTTGGGAGACCTTGGTGTGTTGGCCGATTTGAAGGCTAAGATGGAAAACGGAGATAATAAAGCTGAATAGTTGCGTTTTTCACGCAACCATAATTGTAAAAACTTAAAAAGTTTTTGTCATGGAAGATAAAAAATTTGAAGTTACCAAAAAAGATAACTATACAATAATAAGCGTTTTGGTAGAAAAGTTGGACACTCACATTGCTCCTGCTATCAAATCAGAATTGGTTCTTGTGGCTGGTAACGGCGAAAAAAACATAATCATCGATTTGAGTAAAGCGCGTTATTGCGATAGTTCGGGTTTAAGCGCAATATTGGTTGCCAATAGGTTATGCAAAAACGCAAAAGGTATATTTGTCCTTACTGGTTTGCAAACCGCTGTGGAAAGATTGATTTCTATTTCGCAACTCGATACGGTTCTTAATATAACCGACACTGTTGAGCATGCTGTTGATTTTATCGACAACAAAGAAAACGAAAATAACTAATCAGTTTCTTGTTCTCTAATATTTTAAACCATGACAATGCGGTATTAAAAAACGTGTTGCCGTGGTTTTTTAATTTTTGTAAAAATGTCTTTTTCGGTAAAAATACTTGGGTGCGGCTCTGCATTGCCTATGGTAAAACGGTTTGCAACAGCTCAAATTTTTGAACATAACTCTCATTTGTTTCTTATTGATTGTGCCGAAGCCACGCAAGTACAGATGATGAGATATGGCGTAAGGCTTGGTATGTTAAACCATATTTTTATTTCTCATTTGCATGGTGATCATTTTTTCGGCATTTTTGGTCTTTTGTCGTCTTTTAGCCTTATGGGTAGAACTGCCGATTTGCATATTTTTGCTGATATTGGCTTGCAAAACATGTTGGAAGCAGAAACTTCGCCTGTTAAACTTGACGAATTAGGTTTTAAAGTGTTGTTTCATAGTCTTAATCATAAGAATCCAGAGTTGATTTTTGAAAATAAGAGCATTACTGTTACCAGTTTTCCATTACGCCACAGAGTACCTGTATGTGGTTTTTTGTTTAAAGAAAAGGTTTTGCAGCGTAATATTATTAAGGATTGTATTGAAAAATACAATATTTCTATTGCTGACATTGTTCGTATAAAAAATGGTAACGATTATGTTTGCAACGATGGAAAAGTTATTCCTAATACAGACCTTACAATTGATCCACCAAAGCCAGTTTCGTATGCTTTTGTAACCGACACTCGTTATCGCGAAGATATTGTGGATATTATAAAAGGATGCGACTTACTTTACCATGAGGCAACTTATGAAAATGCACTTTTGACACGTGCAAAAGAAACTTTTCATTGCACTGCAGGTCAAGCTGCAACTATTGCCAAAAAGGCAGGTGTTGGTAAACTTATTATTGGTCATTATTCGGGACGATACAAGGATGCAAGTTTGCTTGAAAAGCAAGCACGCGAGATTTTCCCGTTGTCTTATGCTGTCGATGACGGCGATGTATTTGAAGTTAAATCGTTAAAAAAATAAATAATTAACAATGCAAAAAATTATAATTCTCGATTTTGGCTCGCAATACACTCAACTTATTGCACGCAAAGTGAGGGAACTTAATGTTTACTGCGAAATTTACCCATTCAATAAATGTCCAAATATTGACGATACTGTTGGTGGTGTGATACTTTCTGGTAGTCCGTTTTCTGTTTGCGACCCTCAAGCTCCGCAAGTAGATTTGAGCCTTTTTGAAAACAAGGTGCCGTTGCTTGGCGTGTGCTATGGCGCGCAATATATTGCTAATGCAAAAGGCGGTAGTGTTGCACCTTCTAAAATTAGGGAGTATGGGCGTGCTAATCTGCAATTTATTGATAGCGAGTCTATTTTGTTTAAAGGTATAAAAATTGGAAGTCAAGTTTGGATGTCGCATGGCGATACTGTTCAAAGTATTCCTGATGGTTTTAAAATAATTGCTGGAACTGCTGATGTAAAAGTTGCCGCTTATAAGATAGAAGGCGAGGAAACATACGCTATTCAATTTCATCCTGAAGTATATCATAGTACCGATGGAAAAATCCTTCTTGGAAATTTCCTTTTTGAAATTTGTAAACTTAAAGCCGATTGGACTCCTGCATCTTTTATTGATACTACAGTTTCAAATCTTAAAAAGACTCTCGGTAACGATAAAGTTATCCTTGGCCTTTCGGGTGGAGTAGATAGTTCGGTGGCAGCAACGCTTATTCATCGTGCTATTGGAAAAAATCTTACTTGTATTTTTGTTGACAATGGTTTGTTAAGAAAAAACGAGTTTGAAAAGGTAATGCAGTCGTATAATGATATGGGTCTTAACGTTGTTGGTGTTCGTGCGGGAGATTTGTTTTTAAATCGTCTCAAAGCTGTTACTGATCCTGAACAAAAACGTAAAATTATTGGCGGCACTTTTATTGATGTATTTGACCAAGAATCTAAAAAACTTAGTGATGTTAAGTGGCTTGGTCAAGGCACTATTTATCCCGATGTTATTGAATCAAGTTCGGTGGCAGGTCCAAGTGCAAAGATAAAATCTCACCATAATGTTGGTGGATTGCCAGATTATATGAAACTTAAACTTGTTGAACCGTTGCGACTTCTATTTAAGGACGAGGTTCGTAGGGTTGGAAAAGAGCTTGGTGTAAAGCCAGAACTATTAAATCGTCATCCTTTCCCCGGTCCAGGTCTTGGTATTCGTGTGTTGGGCGATATAACTGCCGAAAAAGTGAGAATATTGCAAGATGTTGATGATATTTTTATTTCATCACTTCACGAAAGTGGCTTGTATGATAGTGTTTGGCAAGCTGGTGCTATGCTTTTGCCAGTTAGTTCGGTGGGTGTGATGGGCGATGAACGTACATACGAGAGTGTTGTAGCATTGCGCGCTGTTACTTCTACCGATGGAATGACTGCCGATTGGGTTCATTTGCCATACGATTTTCTCTCGGCTGTATCCAACAAAATTATCAATCAAGTTAAAGGTGTTAATAGGGTTGTTTACGACATTAGTTCTAAACCACCTGCCACGATAGAGTGGGAATAAATTTTTGATATTATGGCGGAATATTCTTTGTAGGATTTCCGCCTTTTTTATAAAATGTAGGTTATGTTTTGGGTAAAAATTTGAGTATTTTTTGGGAAATAACAATTTTGTAGTTATTTTTGACGCATAATAAAAATAGACTGCGAATGGATAATAAAGAAACAAAGAAATGTTCCGACTGCCTTTTTAAAACATCGCTTTGTAGAGGTTTGGATCCTAATGAGTTTGCTAACATTTTTGAACAGACAAGACAATATGCTTACAAAAAGGGTGAAACCATTTTTAAGCAGGGTACAAAAACAAGCGAACTTATATTTTTGACCGAAGGAATTGTTAAATTTGTTTATGAAAACAATTCGAGAGAACTTATTGTTACCATTGATAAGGCTCAAACTTTAATAGGATTGGCAAATATTCTTAATGAGGATGTTAATTTGTTTACGGTTGTGGCAGTGGAACCATGCAAGGGGTGTGCTATTAATTTGACAAGATTTAAACTTTTGTTGATGAACAATCGCAGTTTTATGTTTGAAATAATGAGTACAGCAACGCAAATGTTTCGTGATGCTATTTTTAATTTTATTAGTGTAGCTCGCAAACAGAGCAATGGGCGTATTGCTGATGTGCTTATTTATCTTTCTGATAAAATATATGAAAGTCGTTCGTTTAATCTTGGGTTAAGTCGTCAAGAACTTGCTGATTTTGCAGGTTGTTCTAAAGAACAGATTATCCATACTATAAGAAATTTTGGTGCAGACAAAATTATATCTGTAAGTGGTAAGAAAATAGAAATTCTTGATTACGAAAAACTAAAAACTATTTCGAGAGTAGGTTAGAAGATAAATAAAACAGACTTTTATAAATGCAATAAATCAATTTTAAAGTCTGTTTTTGTAATTTTTAGATAACATCTTTTGTTTGGTAAATTTCTTCGCCAACAGCCATCACGGTTTGGATTTCTTTTATGTCAAGAAGTTTTTGTTGTAGTTTTTCCAAGTGAGTTTGTTGTCTTACATACACTTCGAGAAATCCATTAAAATTAATGTCATCGCTTTCTATGTGTATGGTTTTAAGGTTTAAGTTTAATTCTTGAGTAATTATTGTTATTATTTTTTGTAACACACCTTTTTGGTCAACACCCGAAATTGTGATTTTTGCAATCCCAGAAAGTTCGCGTTGCATTTTCCATTTTACAGGCAAAAGACATCTTGGATTGTCTTGTATTTTTAATGTTGCATACAAGCAATTTTTTTTGTGTATGTAAATAGTGTTGTCGTTTTCTATTATACCGATAGCATCATCGCCTGGCAAGGGACTACAACATTCGGCTGTACCGTAGTTGGCTTGGTCGGATACATTGTTGAGATATTCGGCTATGCTGTTTTGCGAATCGTCTTTTTTTTCTGAATTACCAAATTGCAATTTCCAAAATTTAACTATTTTGTTGGTGCTAAACTTCTTTACAGATTGCTCCAAGTCTGATTGTGATATTTTTTGCGAATAAATCCGTTGAAGAAGTTCTGGTCGTGAAATACAATCGTATGCTTTTATAAGCGAGTTGGTTACTTCGTTTTCTTTTTCAATGTTGTATTTTTTTATGAGAGCATGAAGTATTTTTTGACCTTCTGCTATTCCCGTTTTTATGTATTCGTCTAATTCTTTTTGCAGAGCTTTTCTTGCTTTTGGAGTTATTGCAATGTGAAGCCATTCGGGTTTAGGTGATATTTTACTGCTTGTTACGGGTGCAACAAGGTCGCCATTTTTGAGCCTTGTTGATATTGGCATCATTTTTTGGTTTACTTTTGCTCCAAGTGTATTTCCTGCGGTTTCTTCGTTGTGATAATATACGTAGTCTAAAACCGTTGAACCTGAAGGCAATGTAGTAATGTCGCCATCGGGTGAATAAACCGAAATTTCGTCGGATATTAACACCTTAAAGTTTTCTAAAAAGTCGAAATTGGTGTTTTGTGGGTCTTCGAGTTTTTGTTTTAAGAGTTTTATCTGGTCGTCAAACTGGTTTTTCTTATCTTTTATGCCTTTGTATTTCCAATGTGCAGCAAATCCGTATTCGGCTATTTCGTCCATCTGCACACTTCTTATTTGTATTTCTACCCAACATTTATTTTTTGCATCGTAAACCGTTATGTGGTATGCTTGATAGCCGTTTTCTTTTGGCACGTTAATCCAATCGCGAGTGCGTTCGGGGTGTATGTAATAATCATCAGAAAGTAGTTTTACAATTTTTAAGCACTCTTCTTTTTGCTTTTCAGGGTCTTGTGGAGTAAAAATTATTCGTATTGCAAATTTGTCGTAAACTTCTTCAAAAGAAACTTTTTTCTTTGTTATTTTGTGGTATATTGAGTATATGCTTTTGGGACGGCCTTTTATGTCGAATTTTATGCCATTGCGCATTAATTTGTCTATTATTGGCAGTGTAAATTTGTTGATATATGCTTTTCTTTCGTCTTCGGTTGATTGTAACTTTTGAACAATTTCGTTGTAAGCTTTTGGATTTATGTATTTGAACGACAAATCTTCAAGTTCGGTTTTTATTCGGCTAATACCAAGCCTATGTGCGAGTGGCGCGTAAATCTGCATTGTTTCGTATGCCACTTGGTATTGTTTTTCTGGAGTTCTTATTGCGAGTGTGCGCATATTGTCGAGACGATCAGCCAATTTTATGAGTATGATGGTTATGTCGTCGGCCAAACCGAGGATTATTTTTTTATATACTTCTGGCTGAGAATCTCTAAAATGTTCTGATGTGCCTTTTATTCTTGTTAGCGAATCTATTGAACTGGAAATTTTGGGTCCAAACATATAGTTGATATCTTCTATGCGAAGGTCTGTTTGGAAAGTTATTTCGTGTAATAAAGCTGTTGCCGCACCAGTTGCTCCAAGTCCAATGTCTTCAAGCACTATTTTCATTACAGAATAAAGGTGAAAGATAAAACTATCTCCAGTTTGTCTTTTTTGTCCCTTATGTATGGTGCGTGCCACTTGGTATGCTTTTTTTACAAGAGCCTTGTCTTCCTCTTTGCGTAATGCAGATGCATTTTCTATTGTTTGGTAAAACAATTCGTCGGTTTCTTCCTCCGAATATAGTTTGCGGTGCAGTATCTTCTCGGATTCTGTTTCTATGTCGTGTCCGGTAGTTTGCATAAGCTTTTGGTTTTATGCGGTTTTATTATTGTTTACGAATGTTTTGTGTTTATGTTTCAATTTATTTACAATTATTTAACAATAATCAACCTCAATTGCAGTTTTTAGTCTAATTCTTTGCCGCAGCAAGGACAACGTCGTATTGGACCGATAAAATTGTCGTCTTTTGTTTTGGGTGTTTCGTGTTTTGTGTCTTTATTATCGTCTTGGTTTTCTTCTTTTTTTTCTTCTGTTTTTTGTTCTTGCTTTTTGTCAACTTTTTCTAAAAAACCTGCACTAATCAAACCAGTTGGAAGTGCCACAAGACCAATGCCGAGAAACGAAATTAGTCCACCAATTATTCGTCCAGTGGCTGTTATTGGATAAACATCACCGTAACCAACTGTTGTTAGTGTTACTATCGACCACCAAATACATGTTAAAACGTTTGGAAATGATTCTGGTTGTGCATCGTTTTCGGAATAGAACATCAGAAACGATGCTACTATCATTACAAGTATTATTACAAAGCATGTTACGCCAAGTTCTCCACGTTTTTCGTAAATTACAGCTTTTATCATGTTGAGCGAATCGTTGTAACGCGTTATCTTAAATAGTCGTAAAAAGCGCATTAACCTTATGGTTCTAACTATTCTAAAGTCAAGACCTGTGAATGGTAGATAGAATGGAAGTATAGAAATTATGTCGATTAATCCGTAAAAAGAAAAAATATATTTGAATATACTTTTTAATTTGTTGCCGCAAGGGTAGGCAAGGTCGGCTGTATAGATACGCAATATATATTCTGCTGAAAATACAATTATAACAAACCATTCAAACGATTTAAAATATACTTCAAAAGGTTTGTAGATAGATTTTACGGTTTCAAAAACCATTGACACCACATTTAACAAAATGAGTATCATTATAAAGGTGTTAAAAATACGCGAAATTGGCTTTTTTTTGTCAGTTTCGTCAACTAAACTGTATAATTTTGCTTTTAAATTTTGCATTTTCTTTAAAATTTTAGTCGTGCGTCAGGTGCTATATCCATTGATGCAAACTCTCCTTTTAAAAATTTATAATACCCCGCACCTGCAATCATGGCAGCGTTGTCGGTGGTGTATTTACGTTCTGGGATAAATACTTGCCATCCTTTTTTGTCGGCGGTTTGTTGCAAAGTATCTCGAAGTTCGCTGTTGGCTGCTACTCCGCCACCTATGGTTATGCGATTGATGCCTGTTTGTTTAACGGCTTTTGACAATTTTTCTATTAATATGGAAATTATTGTGTATTGCAGCGATGCACATAAATCGTTGATATTTTGAGAAATAAAGTCGGGATTTTTGGCTATTTCGTCGCGTAATGTGTATAAAAACGAAGTTTTTAGTCCACTAAAACTAAAATCAAGATTTGCAATGTGTGGTTTTGCAAATTTAAATGCATCGTGGTTTCCTTGTTTGGCGTATTTGTCAATTACAGGGCCGCCGGGGTAACCAAGCCCCATAACTTTTGCGCATTTGTCGAATGCTTCGCCTGCAGCATCGTCTATTGTTGTTCCTATTATTTGCATGTCGAAATAATCGGATACTTTAATTATTTGTGTATGTCCGCCCGAAACCAAAAGCGTTAGAAATGGAAATTCTGGGTCGGATACTTTTTTGTCTTTTTCGTGTACAAACTGCGATAATACATGACCTTGGAGATGGTTTACCTCCACCATTGGTATTCTGCCTGCAAGAGCAAAACCTTTGGCAAACGATGTGCCTACAAGTAACGAACCAAGAAGTCCGGGGCCTCGTGTAAATGCTACTGCTGAAATTTCATTTTTGGATTTTCCTGCAAGTTTTAATGCTCTATCCACCACAGGAATGATGTTTTGTTGGTGGGCGCGTGATGCTAATTCGGGTACTACACCACCGTATGCTGAGTGTACTTCTTGACTTGCTATTACGTTTGACAACAAAAAACCGTTGCTTATGACGGCAGCTGATGTGTCGTCGCATGATGATTCTATGCCTAATATATTGATTTCCAATTTATTATTATTTTTGTTAACCTAAATTTTCTAAACATGCAAAGTTATTATTATAGTTGTGTTTTTGCAAAAAAATTTTTGTTGTTGAATTTCAAAATAATACTTTTGCGGCAAATTTAATCAACCGAAAAATGAGATTTCTTTTTATTGTAGCTTTTATTATCTTATTGACATCAACTTGTTGGCAATGTAAATCTAAAAAAATTGTAAAAAAAGAAGTTGATTCGTCGTATATTGCTGTTGTTGATAGCCTTGTAAACGATGCAATTTCTAAGCAGGCTTTTCCAGGGTGTAGAATTTTTGCTGTAAAAAATCGTAAAGTATTTTTAGATAAATGTTATGGTTTTTTGACGTATGATAGCATTGTTCCTGTTAAATATAATACATTATACGATTTAGCATCTATAACAAAGGTGGCGGCTGCTGCTCCATGTGTTATGAAACTTTATGAAGATGGCGTTTTGGATTTGGAACAAAAATTTTCATATTATTTTAGTGCTTTTTCTGATTCTATCAAAGATAGCATAACAGTAAAAGAAATGCTTGCACATCAGGCTGGTTTAAAGGCAGGAATTAATTTTTCGCGCCGTACGCTTGATAAAAATGGTGATTTTTTGTCGGATTTTTATTTTAATAAGCCAACCAATAATTTTTGCCTTAAAGTTTGCGATTCGTTATACATAAATTCCAAAATAAAAGATATAATTTACCAAAGTATTTGCAAAAGTGAAATTTCAGGGCGAGGCAATTATCTTTATTCCGACTTACCTTTTTATTTATTGCCGTCTGTTATTGAGCAGTTTTCTGGTAAAACTATCGACCAATATCTCTATGATAATTTTTATTTGCCTCTTGGTCTTAAAACAATGTGTTTTAATCCATTGGAAAAATTTTCAAAAGACGAAATTGCTCCAACAGAAATAGATACTATTTTTCGTAAACGATTGATACAAGGGTATGTTCACGACGAAGGAGCAGCTCTTTGCGGAGGAATTTCTGCTCATGCAGGGCTTTTTTCTTCTGCAAAAGATTTGGGAGTTTTGTTTCAAATGTTTATGAACAAAGGTGTTTATAACAAACAGCGATATTTTAAAGATGAAACCGTGGAAATGTTTACAAGTCAGGTATTTGAAAACAATCGTCGTGGTATAATTTTCGACAAGCCACCGCTTGATAAAAGTCTTAATGCCACGCCAAGCAAAAAGGCATCGTCAAAAAGTTATGGACATACAGGTTTTACAGGTCCTTTTGTTTGGGCTGACCCAGAAAACGGATTGTTGGTGGTTTTTTTGTGTAATAGCACTTATCCAAACCGCTCTAATATGCTTGTTAAACTTGATTTTAGAACAAAACTTCATGATATTTTGTACAAAATGACCGAATAATGGTCTTGAAATTTGATTTATTAACATAAGTTTGAAAAAAAAATTAAATTTATTTTAATCTGAAAAAATGCTTTTTATATTTGCATAAAATAATACTTTAAAGATTTATAAACGTTTGATGAATAATTTACACTAATTTTATAACAAAATATCACAACAAGTATGAAAAACATTATTTTACCTGCAGCATTAGCACTTGGCATAGCAGGAGCGGCGACAGCGCAAAACAATTTTGTGCTAAATGCCTCAAAACTTGGTGCGCCAGTGCAAAGCACTATGTATGGGCTTTTTTTTGAGGACATCAACTACGCTGCCGATGGTGGTTTGTATGCAGAAATGGTTAAAAACCGTTCGTTTGAATTTCCTCAGGCTTTGATGGGTTGGAAAACTTTTGGTAATGTGGAAGTTAGAACAGATGGTGCACCATTTGAAAAAAATCCGCATTATGTAAGGTTGACTTCCGCAATGCATCCTCACAAACGTACGGGCTTGGAAAATGAAGGTTTTTTTGGAGTTTCTGTTTTGAAAGGCAGTAACTATAAATTTTCGGTTTATGCTCGCAATCTTGGTAGTAATGCAAAAATTAGGGTTGAACTTGTAAATCCTGCGGCTATGGGCGAAATTCATACCATGGCTTTTAAGGAAATAGAAGTCAATTCAAAGGATTGGAAAAAATACACAGCAGAACTTTCGCCAGAAGAAAATATTAACAAAGGATTGTTGAGAATTTTTCTCGTTGGCGACAACGGAGTTGATCTCGAACACATTTCGCTTTTCCCAGCAGAAACTTGGAAAAATCGTGAAAATGGACTTAGAAAAGATTTAGCTCAAGCATTAGCAGATTTAAAACCGGGTGTTTTTAGGTTTCCGGGAGGATGTATTGTTGAGGGTACAGATCTTAACAGCCGTTACCAATGGAAAAATAGTGTTGGACCAGTGGAAAATCGCCCAATAAACGAAAACCGTTGGCATTACACGTTTCCTCATAGATTTTATCCAGATTATTATCAAAGTTATGGATTGGGATTTTTTGAATTTTTTCAACTTTCAGAAGATATTGGTGCGGAGCCATTGCCTGTGTTAAGCGTTGGTCTTGCTTGTCAATTCCAAAACGAAAATGCTGATGCTCATGTTGCTGCTAATCGTCAAGCACTTGATCCTTATATTCAAGATGCGCTCGACTTAATTGAATTTGCAAATGGTTCAACTTCAACCAAATGGGGAAAACTACGTGCTGAAATGGGGCATGAAAAACCGTTCAACCTCAAACTTATTGGCATTGGAAACGAACAATGGGATGCACTTTATCCCGAACGCCTTAAATTTTTTGTAGAAGAAATTCGCAAAAAATATCCAAATATCAAGATTGTTGGTTCGTCGGGTCCTGATAGCGAAGGAAAACAATTTGATTATTTGTGGCCAGAAATGAAAAAACTTGGAGCAGACCTTGTTGACGAACATTTTTATCGTCCAGAAAGTTGGTTTCTTGCACAAGGCAACCGTTATGACAACTACGACAGAAAAGGTCCAAAAGTTTTTGCTGGTGAATACGCGTGCCATGGAGCAGGAAAAAAATGGAATCATTTTAATGCTTCGCTTCTTGAAGCCGCCTTTATGACAAATCTTGAACGTAATGCAGATGTTGTTCACATGGCTACTTATGCACCTCTTTTTGCTCATGTTGAAGGATGGCAGTGGAGACCTGATATGATTTGGTATGATAATACTCGCTCTGTAAAAAGTGTAAGTTATTATGTACAACAGCTTTACGCTAAAAATAAAGGAACAAACACTATTCAACTTACCGAAAATGGAAAACCAGTGGCTGGTAACGATGGACAAAACGGTCTTTTTGCAAGTGCAGTTTATGATGCCAACGATGGTTCTTACATTGTAAAGGTTGCAAATGTTTCTGATAGCGATCAAAAAGTTAATATAAAATTTGACGGTCTTAAAAAGAAAAAAGTAACAGATTATTCGGTAACATCACTTCATACCGACAAAGTATTGGAAGACAATACATTAGATAATCCTTTCAATATTATTCCAAAAGAAGAAAAAGGCGCATCTGTTAATGGTATCTCTACCGATTTAAATATTAAAGCCAAAACATTCTATGTTTTTAGGTTTAATGTAAAATAATGGTATAAAAATATTTAGTTTATATTTTTTAGTTTTGTTAACAGTTCTCGGTTTGTGCTGGGAACTGTTTTTTTTACTTTCAAAATGGCCAAATTCCGTTTTCAATAGCAGTGCCAACTACAACAATGTCAGCACCAGCTTCAAATGCATTTTTTATTGCTTTTGCATTACGAAGTCCTCCACCTACCACGATGGGTATTTCTACAGCTTTTTTTACTGCCGAAATAACATTTTGTGGCACAGGTGTTAATGCACCGCTACCTGCTTCGAGATACACGGCTTTCATTCCCATCATATATGCCGCTAACGCTGTTGCCGCAGCCAAATCTGGTTTGTCGGCTGGTATTGGCATTGTGTTACTAACATATTGTACACTTGTACATTTTCCGCCGTCTATTAGTATATAAGCGGTTGGGATATATTCTATTCCAGATTTTTTTATTGCAAAAGCTGCTTGAACTTGGTTTCCAATAAGAAAATCTGGATTACGACCAGATACAAGACTTAGCAAAAGTAATGCGTCGGCGTTGTTTGAAAGTTGAGTTACACCACCAGGAAATATAACAACTGGTTTTTGAGTGTTTTGTTTTATTGCCGTTATCACAGGTGATATGCTTTCACTTACCATACTTCCACCAACAAAAATCATTGCCGCTGACGATGATTCAATTTTTTTAGCTATTTCTGTTGCACTTTCGGGTGTATGTTTGTCGGGGTCTATTAAAACCGCGATTTTTTTTTCTTGGGTTAAAAAATAATTTTGATAAACATTCATTTTTTTTGTTATTCGGCGCACCAAGCTACCATGTAATTATCAAACTCAAAATAGTGCATTAGTAGTTTTTTGCGGTATTCGCCTTTGGTTATGTAGCCATATACATCTCCATGGTTTTGATAATCAAAATATTCGAGTCTAAAATTAGACTTTATGTCAATTTCCCTTATTCCGCAGGCCTTGTACATAGCTTCTTTGGCGCACCAATTTACATATAATGTTTGAATTTTTGTGTCGGATTTTATTTCGTTTATTTCGTCTTCTTCAAGAAGTTTTTTTTCTACTTTTAGTATTCTTAGATTCATTTTTTCAACATCAAGCCCAACTATTTTTTTTTTCGACAATAATACTCCTGCCATGTCGTAACTATGTGTTATGCTAATGTTGTAGTTTTCTTCAATAAATGGTTTTCCGTATTGGTTGTAATATACTTTTTGATATTTTCCGAGCAAAGTGCTTATTAGCAACCTTGAAGCGAGCCATTCACAACGGCGACGGTCGTGTGTTAAACGTCGATATTGCTGCATTTCGGTTTCGTCAAGGTATGGGTAAACCATTTCAAACAGTTGGTCACAACTTTCTTTTATGTCCCAAAAGCCTATCAAAAGGTCGTCTTTTGCAACTCTATTTTTTGTAAGCGGCATTTTTTTTAGTTTTTGGTTCAACAATATTTTTCCACCTCGTTGATTCTACTATACGTTGTATGTCGGTTTTTATAAACTCTATAGCAGGAGCGAGCGAATCTTTGTTTGGTACGCTGTTAAAATACAATGAGCCTCTTAAAAAATGTTTTATGCTGTCGGTGACATAAAACTGCACAGGACTGGCTACATTACCTTTTATTTCATAAAGTAGACCGTAAACTTTGGCTGTATCATCTACGTAGGCAGTTTTTTGTATTGCATCGGCTTTTACAACGTGTTTGTATGCCATTGAGTGACAGTCTTCTATTAGTGTGTCTATGTTGTGGTTCACAAATTTGAAACTTAGATGTATTTTTGCGTCCATGTTTTTAAATACAATGTTAGTCCAATATTTTTCGGCATTTTTCATAGTTTCTTGTTCTATTGTGCAATATTCTGGTATGTCGAATGTGTATGGCTCTTGTCCAGAATACGTTGCATAATTTTTTTCGGGAAACTCTATACGCATGTATCCGTGTGGTTTGGGTTGCATTTTTGATTGGCAACTGGCTAACAAGATAGTAAAAATTGTTGAAAAAATTATTATTTTTTTCATTGTTTGTTGTTTTTTCCTATGTGAACACGTATTTTTTCGATTCTTCTGTTATCAAATTGTTCTATTTTAAATCTTAAATTTTTGTAGGTCAATGTTTCGCCTTTGGCAGGAAATTCTCCTCGCAATTCAAGTATTATTCCTGCGAGAGATTCTGCTTCTCCTTGTATTTCGTCAAAGAAATTGTCTTCTATTCCTGTTATTTTGTAAAAATCGTTGAGTAGAGTTTTGCCTTCAAATACATAGTTTCGTTCATCGATTTTAACAAAAAAATTGGTTTCGTCGTTGTCAAATTCGTCATTTATCTCGCCGACTATTTCTTCCAAAATATCTTCCATGGTAACAAGCCCACAAATGCCGCCATATTCATCGCATACAGCTGCCATGTGTATTTTACGATTTTGAAATTCGTGGAGAAGGTCGGAGATTTTTTTGTTTTCTGGTACAAAACTTATGCTTTTTATAAGTTTTTGCCAATAAAAATCTTCACTTTCATTTACATATTTTAGTAGGTCTTTTACATAGATTATTCCGTATATGTTGTCGGGGTTTTCTTCAAAGACAGGTATTCGCGAAAAATTTGATTGTATTATTATTTTTTTTAGTGTTTCAAAGCTTTCTTTTTTATCAACGCCAACCATAGCATGGCGTGGTGTCATAATTTCCTTTACTTCTATATCTCCGAATGTGAGGATGTTACGTAGCATCTCTTGTTCGCCAGTTGTGTTGATGCCTTGGTCTAATGCGTTTGAAATGTTTTTGTTGGTTTGGTTTGATGTTACGCTTTTGGTTTTAAACGAGAGTGATAGTGGTTTAAATATTGACGTTACAACTTTGAGTGCTATACTTCCGCGTAACGAAAAAACATTTTGTTTTTGTTTTTCGGTACGCGCCGTTACCAACGATATGATAAAAAATATTATAAATGCTGATATTAGTATTTGAAAAATACTAAATAGAAAAGGATGTTGACTATAGTTTAAAATTGCTGTTTTTGTGGCAAAAGGGTTTGAGGGTATGTTGGCTAAAAATAGCCCGCTTAAGCAAAAAAATGCTATGGCAATGGTTTCTGCTACCGAAAAACTTAACATGCTTTGTTGTTTGTTTTCTAATATTTTAGCAAGTCTTTTTTGACTTTTTGTGCCGTTTGATTTTATCTTTGTTAAATTTACGTTATTGGTATGTTGTAAGGTGTACTTACATTTAGCCATCCACGCACAAAAAGCGAGTGTACCTACCATTATTGATAATATTGTAAGCAATGCTGGTATTTCGGGTTTTAGCAATATGTTTAATATAATAACATTTAACATTATATGTCTTTTGCTGTAAAAAAACGTTCATTAATTGCAAAAATATTAATTGTTTATGGATTTAAAAAATTTATATTTTTTATTTTTTGTTTAACTTTGCCAAAACAAATAAATTATAGAAATGGACGAGATTAATATTGTTAAAATAGGCGGCAAGGTTATCGATAATGACGATGCTCGCGAAGTATTTTTAAAAAAGCTTTCTAAAATTGGTAAGAACATAGTTCTTGTTCACGGTGGTGGTAAAGTGGCCAATCAAGTGCTTTCTGATATGGGTATAGAACCTAAAATGGTTAATGGGCGTAGAATTACTGATGCTCAAACCCTTAAGGTGGTTACTATGGTTTACACTGGACTTATAAACAAAACTATCGTGTCGAGTCTTAATGCTAATGGTAGGTTGTCGATTGGAATTTCTGGTGTTGATGGTCGTCTTCTTGATGCTGTTAAAAGACCTGTTAAAGATATTGATTATGGATTTGCTGGTGATATTACAACTGAAAGTGTAAATTCAAATCTTTTGGCAAACCTTGTTGAACTTGGTTATATGCCTGTTATTGCTACAATTGCTGCCGATCGTGGTGGACAATTGCTTAATATCAATGCCGATACTGTTGCATCTACTATTGCGGCTGGATTATCGAAAATTGTTAAAACAAATCTTTTTTTCTGTTTTGAAAAAAAAGGCGTTTTGATGGATGCTAACGATGATAGCAGTGTTATTCATCTTTTAAACTCAGAAAACTATCCCAAATTATCGGCGCAAGGTGTATTTTCCGAAGGTATGATTCCTAAACTTGAAAATGCCTTTAAAACCATTAATCAAGGTGTTAACAAAGTTGTAATTGGTAATTTTAGCGACATTGAAACCTTTTTTGCCGATGGTGAGTGTGCTGGAACTCTTATTTGCAAATAATTTTTTTGCATAGAATATTATGTTTATTGCCAAACAACGTAGTTGTTTTTATTGTTCGGCTTTATCATAAAAAAAGAATTAACAACCACAAAATTTTGATTGTTAATTCTTTTTTTTTGTTGTTTAAAGGTAAAACTATTTAGAATTCAATTTTCTTTCCTGAACTTAATTTTGACCACGCATCAACTTTTTCTGCTTTGTATCTTCCTGCGTCAAGTTTTTTCTTACATTCTTTAAATGCTGCGATAGTTCTGTTTACTTGTTCGATGGTGTGTACTGCCGTAGGAATTATTCTAAACATAACAGTTCCTTTGGGTACAACTGGATATACAACTATTGAACAGAATATTCCAAAATTTTCGCGCAAGTCGAGCAAAAGGTTGGTTGCCTCTGCAGTACATTCTTCATCGGTAGCGTTAGGATCACCGTGCATATAAACAGGAGTTACTGGTGATTGGGTATTGCCTATGTCGAAACCTTCGTTTTTGAATCCAGTTTGTACAGCTTCTACTATTTTCCATAGATTTTCTCTGTATTTTGGATTTTGTTCTATGAGGTCAAGACGTTTCAAATGACCAATAACCATTGGCATTGGTAATGATTTTGCATAAATTTGCGACCTTAAATTCATTCTCAAAAAGTCGATAACGTTTCTTGGACCAGAGATAAATCCTCCGATGCCAGCCATTGCTTTTGCAAATGTTGCAAAATAAAGGTCAACTTTATCTTGTACGCCAAAATGTTCGCCAGTACCTCCGCCGTTCGGACCCATTGTACCAAAACCGTGGGCATCGTCTATAAGAAGTCGGAAGTTGTATTTATCTTTCAAATCGGTTATGCCTTTCAAGTTTCCAAGGTCGCCAGCCATACCAAACACGCCTTCTGTAACCACAAGGATTGCTCCACCAGTTTTTTCAACTATTTTGGTTGCACGTTGAAGCTGTTTTTCAAGTTTCTCCATATCGTTGTGTGGATAAACATAACTCATTTTTTCGCCACCGCATTTTGATTTGTGTAAGAAAATGCCGTCCATTATACAAGCATGAGCTTCGTAGTCATATACTATAACATCGTTGCGGTCAACTATTGTGTCAAGTATTGAAACCATGCCTTGGTATCCGAAATTTACTACAAATGCAGCTTCTTTTTTGGCATGTGCTGCCAATCGTCTTTCAAGTTCTTCGTGTAAAACGGTTTGTCCTGACATCATTCTTGCACCCATTGGAGCTGCTAATCCGTATTGGGCTGCGCCTTCGGCATCTGCTTTACGCACTTCGGGGTCGTTAGCCAAGCCGAGGTAGTTGTTGAGCGACCAATTGAGTACGGGTTTTACGCCAAATGGTGTTCTAAAATTCATTTCTGGGCCTATTTCTCCTTCCAATTTTGGGAACATGAAATAACCATCGCCACCTGCTTGATATTTTCCGAGGTCTGTTACCTTGTTTATAACTTTTTCAAATAAATCCACGATATGTTTTATTTTTTATGTTTAAACTTTACGGGGAGTTTTTTTTGGATGTTTTGCTAAACCCCTCTTTTTATTTTACGCTGCAAATTTAATTTTTTTTATTTTTTTGAAAAAAAATATATGCTAAAAAATGTAATTTGCCAATGTTTTATGTTATTTGTTGATGCTTTTTGCAAGTTTTTTTTGTAGTTGTTGTAGCCGTGGCTCAAAATCTTCGGTTTGCATTAGGTATCGCACAAGACAGAATGTTTTTGCACCTGTAGCAATTATGTTGTCGATGTTTTCGGGAAAAATTCCTCCTATTGCCACCACTGGTACGTTGGAAAATTCAATTACTTTTTTTAGATTTTCGCAACCAACCACGGGATCGGGAATTTCTTTGGTGGTGGTTGGATAAACGGGTCCAAATCCTATGTAGTCGGGGTTTTTTGTTAATGCTACTTTTGCTTGTTCTATCGAGTGTGTTGACAAGCCTATTTTTATGTTGTTGCCAGTTATTTTTCTTGCATCCTCAATTGATAGGTCGGTTTGTCCGAGGTGGAGACAATCGGCTTGCGAAAGTACTGCTATGTCGGGACGGTCGTCAATGCAAAGCATTGTTTGTGAACCATTTATAACCGATTTTATTTCTCTTGCAATTTTTAGTTGGCTACGATCATCAAGGTGTTTTTCGCGCAATTGTAGCATTTTAACGTTATTTCTAACGCATATTTCTGCTATTTTCCCGTAAGGTAATGTAGGTTTGGTTATTATTACGTAAACTCCTATTTCGTCCATTTTTTTATATTATAATGTTTCGCATTTGTAAAAAAATGTCCCAAAAAGTAATTTAACATAAATCCAATTGCTTTATGGTTTGTAGTGCTTTTTGGGACAATTTTTATTTTATTTTTGGAATGCGTAAAATGCTTTGTAAGCCATGTATGTGTCTATTTTTGAAACAATTTCAAATGGTGCGTGCATTGCCAAAACAGGTACGCCTACGTCAATTACGTCCATGTTCATGTTGGCCATAAATAGAGCAACTGTTCCGCCGCCACCGAGATCTACGCGACCGAGTTCGCCATTTTGCCAAATAACATTTTCTTTGTCGAAAAGATGGTGTATTTCGCCTGCAAATTCTGCATTTGCGTCTGATGTTCCTGATTTCCCACGGCTACCTGTGAATTTTGTAACAACTACACCGTAGTTAATGAACGAAGAGTTGGCACGTTCAAAAACATCGGGAAATGTTGGGTCGAATGCTGAGTTAACATCGGCAGATAAGCATTTTGATTTTGAAATTACAGTGCGGAAATTGCTACCGAGTGTTTCAGAAATATCTTCGATAAAATATTTGAGGTATGATGATGCCAATCCTGTGTTGCCGTCGCTACCTGTTTCTTCTTTGTCTGTTAGCACTGCGACAGCTGTTTTCTTTGGATTTTTGATGTCGAGAATTGCTCTTAACTCTGGGTATGCGCACACTTTGTCATCGTGTCCGTATGCTCCGATGAGGCTACGGTCAAATCCAATGTCTTTGGGTTTATAGGCTGGAACAGCTTCTAACTCTGCCGACAAAAAGTCGCGTTCAACAATTCCGTATTTTTCGTTGAGTATTTTTAAAATATTGTATTTTACTTTTTTGTCAATATCTTTATCTTTTACCGATAGCGAGCCAACAATGATATTAAGTTCTTCTCCGCGTATAATTTCTGGAGATGGACGTTTCATTTGGTCTTGGGCAAGGTGTGGCAACAAATCGCTAACAACAAAAACTGGGTCGCCGTTGTCTTCTCCGATGTTTACGGTAATTTTTTCGCCGTTTTGTTTTATTATTACACCGTGTAGCGACAATGGAACTGTGGTCCATTGATATTTTTTTATGCCGCCGTAATAGTGGGTTTTAAACAATGCGAGTTCTTCGTTTTCGTAAAGTGGGTTTTCTTTGAGGTCGAGTCTTGGAGAATCGATGTGTGCGGCTGTTAGATTGATTCCTTCTGAAATAGGGTCGCTACCTATAACGGCAAGGATTACCGATTTGCCACGATTGTCGTAGTAAATTTTGTCGCCAACCGACAATTTGTCGCCAAAGTTGAATTTTTTAAAACCGTTTTTTTCGGCTTCTTTTATTGCATAAATGTTTATTTCGCGTTCGGTTTTTGCCTGCGACATAAATTGCATATAGCCGTGGCAAAATTCAAAAGCGGCTTTTATTTCTTCGTCGCTTAGTTTTAACGCTGCGTTTTGGCGTTTCATTGTCAGGTTATCTTCCTGGCTGATTTGTTCTTTCTGTTCTTTTGACATGTTATTTTTTTTATGCGCCAATAATAGCCTTTGTTGTTTGGCTTTTTATTTGGTGCGTTGTTTACAATGGTTTTATTCTGACGGTAAAATTATAAAAAATCTTAAATATAAAAGTTTACAAGTAATATTTTTAATGTGGAAAATACAGATTTTGTATATATAAAATCAATTGAAGTGATTAAAAATTTGTGTTATCAGCTATGGTTTGTAGTAATTGTGTGCCGTTTATAGGTTTTTCGACGTAGGCGGTACATCCGTATGTTATTGCTTGATTTTTTTCCTCTTCGTTGTTGTGGTTGGCTATGGCTATTATTGGAGTATTGTTTTGTGAATTTTTAATCCATTCCATTATATCTTTTGTTTCGTTGGGGGTTGGAGATATGGCTAATATTATTACATCGAAGTTGAAATCATCGTCTTTAGTTATTTTTTTTGTGTTGTTGCATAGTACAACGCGGTATTTTATTCCTGTTTTTACAAGGTTTTCGCAAATGTATATTGCTTCAAATTTATCGTATTCAATAAGGAGAGCGCGTTTTTCGTTCCAATTGTAGTTTGTTGTAAAGTTGCCTATTTTAGATATTTTTTTGTATGGTATGGTAAAATAAAATGTTGTACCTTTGGTTGGTTGTGATTCAAACCAAATTTTTCCACCAAGAAGTTTTACTAATTTTTTTGAGATAGCCAATCCAAGAGCACCGCTTTGGGTGAGTGTGTCATTTAAAAAATCGTCTTTTAAAGATTCTGGCATTCCGCAGCCAGTATCTTTTACTTCAAAGATAATCTCTTTGTTGTTGGCGTAAGGACGACACAAAAACGTTATTGTGCCAGCTTCGGTTGAACGGTAGGAGTTGTAAATAAGGTTTGCTAAAATTTGTTTTAACCTTGCAAAGTCGGTTTTTATAGTTCTATCGTTTTCGTCTATTTCTATTTTTTTTATTAGGAAGATTGGCTTTTTGTCAACGTAGAGATTTTGAGAGTTGAACAACTCGTAAAGATCGCTAAATATGTCGTTTATGTTGCCAATAGTTTCGGATATAGTTATAAGTCCTGCTTCAATTTTGTTCATGTCGATAATGTCGTTTAGCATTGTCATTACCGAGGTACACCTTTGTTTTACTATGTTCATAAATTTGCGGCGTTCTTCTTCGCTAATTGATTGGTCGAGCATAAGTTGAACAAATTCGTTGATATTTGTTATGGGGCGTTGTATTTCGTGGCTTATTGATGCTATAAAATTTGTAATGGCTTTTCCTGTGTTAAGTGCGTTGTCTTTAGCTTCAATTAGTTGGCTGTTTATTTTTTTTATTTTTTCGTTGTTTTCTGTTAATTCTTTGTTTAGTTGTTCGTAACGTCGGTTTTGTTCTCTCAATTGTAATTGATTGCGTCGCATAAGGTCGCGTTGAATGTAGTGTTCTGTAACGTTTTGTGCAACGCCGATGTATCCAGTAAGTATGCCAAGTCGAGTGTAGGTTTTCATGCCGCGGGCGTGTATTCTTACTTCTGTGTTGTCTTTGTGAGTGAGTTTCACTTCTGCATCAAAAGTTTTTTCTTTGTTGTCGCTTGATTGTTGGTTTGCAAAACGTCTAATTATGTCGGATGTTTCTGGATCGTTGACAATTTCAAACGGTGTTTTCCCTTTAATCTCATTGGGTTCGTATCCGAGTATTTTTTTTATGTTTGCGCTTGCATAGGTACATTTGCCAGTTGAATCAAGTTCCCAAAAAAACTCGTCGGCACATAGTGCTACTTTTTTGAATCTTTCTTCGCTCAGTTCAAGTTCTTCTTTTAAATTCCATCTTTCCGATTGGTGAACCATTAACATTCCAAGCAACAATGTTCCTATTGGAAAAATTACAAGAATTATGCTCCATCCGTATTTTAAGTTTTGAAACATAAGGTCTTCTGGTAACATAAGGTTTTCTGCATACATTAAAAAATGTGTGGTAATGCCAACCGCAGCAAGTGTTTTTTTATAGTTTCCTAAAATCCAATTTGGTTTTATTTTTTTGATTATCAATCCAATAGCCGAGGATGTTATGATTGATGCAAGACCTGCAATTGTTCCATCGCCGCCTAAAAAAATTCTATATGCGGCGGCTATTGCGGCGGCTGTTAATGTGGGTGTGTTTCCAAAAAACATTCCCGTTAGGCACAATAGCACTGTTCGTGTGTCAAGGTATGTTTCGTTGTACCAAACGATGTGTTTGTGCATTAGGGTAATACAGATGCAACCAACGAGTATGCCAGTAGCATATTTCATTATACGCTTGCCAGTTTCGCGAAATTTTATCCAATAAAAATCATATATTATACTATAAATCAGTAGTATAATTATGTTTTCTATTAGACTTAATATTGTAGTTTCTTGCATCTGTTGTAATAAATTTGTTGCCGTTTTTTTAAGAAAACGGCAACTATTTTTATTTTTATATTGTGTCGAATTTAAAAATTGCTTTTTTAAGATATTTTTCGCCCGGTTTTAGTAGTGTGTTAGGAAATTGCGGCTTGTTGGGAGAGTCGGGGAAAAACTGTGTTTCAAAACAACAAGCACTTTGTCTTGATATTTTTTTGCCGTTAGCTTCTGTTAGTGTTTCATCGAGCCAATTTCCTGTGTAAAACTGCATACCGGGATAGTTTGTAAACACTTGTAATCGGCGACCGCTTTGAGGGTCAACAAGTCGAGCTGCTATAACCATTTCGTCGCCTTTTTGGTTGAGAACGAAGTTATGGTCGTAATAAAAGTCGGGAATGGTGTTTAGTACCTTGGCTTTTCTAAAATCATAAACTGTGTTTTCTACATTTAAAATTTTGCCTGTTGGAACACAATCTGGAGTTATTTCTGTTATTGCGTTGGCGTTAATTTCTACTGAATAATCGCTTATTTTTTGTTTTTTATAGTTACCGCTAAGGTTAAAGTAAGCGTGTTGAGTTAGGTTAACGTATGTTGTTTTGTCGGTTTGGGCTGCGTAAGTTATTTCTAATTCGTTATCGTTGTTTAATGCGTATGTAACTGTGGCAGTTAGGTTTCCTGGAAAATTTTCTTCGCCATCTGGACTATGGTATTCAAAGGTTATGGTTGGTTTTTCTCCGTCTTTAAATTCTTTTACTTTCCAATCCTTTTTGTCGAATCCATTGTTGCCCCCATGAAGACAATTTCCGTTGTCGTTTTGTGCAAGATTGTATGTTTTTCCGTCAATGGTGAATTTTGCACCGCCAATTCTGTTAGCATATCGTCCTGGTACAACGCCTATGAATGATACGTTGTTGAGGTATTCTTCATAATTTTTAAGTTCTACGAGGGCGTTTTCGTATTTGCCATTTTTATCGGGGGCATTTATTGTAGTTATGGTTGCGCCTCGTTCTATAAAAGCGGCTGACATTCCGTTGTTGTTGCCAATCCAATAGCGTTTTATGCCTTTTGCAGCATCGTAAATTTCTGTCTTTATCATGTGTTGAGTTTTTTTGTTTCCAAAAGTATAATTTTTATTTTGATAATTAATCAAACTAAAATTTTAGTTTGTGATTATTTTTCTTCTTTTAACAATTGAACGCATTTTTTTAAACTTTCGTACCAATGTGGGATTGAAATGCCGTATTCTGTTTTTATTTTTGTTTTATCAAGAACACTATATGCGGGTCTTTTTGCTTGTGTTGGGTATTCGCTTGTGTGTATGGGGTTTATCTTACAATTTAGATTAAATTGCTGCATTATTGCTATGGTAAAATCGTACCAAGAACAAACGCCTTCGTTGGAAAAATGGTAGATTCCAGATTTAAAGCTTTCTGGGTTTTGTTCAGTTTTGTTAATTATTTCCATTATTGCAGATGCCAAGTCGGCGGCGTAGGTTGGTGTGCCAATTTGGTCGAAAACAACGTTGATTTCTTGTTTAGATTTGCCCAAGGTAGCCATTGTTTTAACAAAATTTTTACCGAAACTTGAGTAAAGCCATGCGGTACGAATTATAACGTAATTTTCTGATACTGAAATTATTGCGTGTTCTCCATCAAGTTTTGTAAGGCCGTATGCGCTTTCTGGTGAGGTTTTATCGATTTCTTGGTATGGTGTATATGTTTTGCCGTCAAATACGTAATCTGTGCTTATATGGATAAATTTTGTGTTGTATTTCTGACAATTTTTGGCTAAAATGCTGGGAGCAATTGCATTTATCAATCTTGCTTTTTCTGTATCGCTTTCGGCTTTATTAACATCGGTGTAGGCAGCGCAGTTAACCAAAAAGTCGGCTTGTTGAGATTTTAGAAATTCCGATACTGCATTTTCGTCGGTTATATCAAGTTCTGCAACATCGGTGAATATAAAATTGTGTTGATTGTTCTTGGTTGCCAATACGCGCATTTCGTTGCCAAGTTGCCCATTGGAACCAGTAATTATTATTTTCATTTTTTTCTTTTTATATGTTTTGGTTAAACTGTATGTAATCAAGTATAAGGTTGTTTTCTTCCTCAATGTTTTGATTTTCTGACGATTTGAAATCTGTTTTTAAGGCATCTTCCAATTTATTTATGTCGTATTCTTTAAATTTTAGAGCTTTTGTGTAATAATTTATTGCAGTTTCTGTCTGTCCAAGCATACGTTTTATATGACCTGCCAAAACCAAATCTTCGGCAGAAATTTCGTTTTCTAGTATTTTTTTGCAATATTTTTCGGCTTGAGGATATTTGCCAAGAACATAGTTACACCATGCTATTGGTCTAACTATCTTGGTGTTACCTGGGTCTAAATATTCTACTTTAAAATAATATTTGAGAGCTTGTTCATAATTTTCCATTTCCAATTGACAGCGTCCAATGGCAGTTGTTACTGACAAATTGTCAGAATCGACTGCTTCTGCTTTTAGATAATAATCTAACGCTTTTTCAGGTTGTTTTAGTTTGCGATAACAATAACCTATTTTTTTAAGATTCCATGCTTGGTTGCTATTGAATAGTTGTGCGTTAAGATAGTTTTTTAGCGCGAGGTTGTAATTCTCTTGTTTTTGAGCAGAATAACCCATTTTTTGAAAAATTTCAAAGTCTGGGTTTTCTTTAGAAATTTCTTCAAATATTCCGTAGGCTTGGTTATAATAGCCATTGGCAAAGAAAAATTCTCCTATTTTACGTTTTTCTCCATCTTTGCTTGTTGCTGCGTTAAATAATAAAGTGTTTGCTGGATTAAATTTTGTTTCAAAAATGTCGTTTAATTCTTTGCCTAACCTATTGATTTTGAAGAATCTATATAAATCTTGGATGTATTGGGTTATTATTTTATAGCTTATTTCGGTTTGGTGCAGAAGTCTATCGTCTTCGGCTATATCGTTCATTTGGTTGATTTCTGCGTTGAAATATTTGCCCATTGTTGCTTTTTGTTCGTCTGGCATAGAGTTGACACTAAGACAAAAAGAATATTTATCGCTGTTGCAAATGAATGGTGCAGAATACAAACCTTTTATAAAATTTTCCATGTTTATTTTTTCTCCGCACGAAATTTCTTTAATTTCTGGATTTTTTGTATAAAATGGTATAAACCAGTTTGATAACTTATTGAAAAATTTGAACGTTTTGAGCATCGAAAATGTGTTTATAAACACATCACCGCCTTCCATTTGAAGTTTTGATATTTCAGCAAGTTTGTCAAGAAATCCAGGATTTTCTTTAAAGTAATCGTTCCAATCAGGATTTTCTTCATCGAAAGTTTTATCTTCGTTACGAGCGTCTGATTCCATTTTAGCTTTAATTCCAGGAACAATTTTTGTCATTTCTGGTATTATCTCATCATTTATTTGCTTTGTAATTTTTTCAGTGCCAATGGCTTTGATAAATTGGATAACAACAGCTTCGTATCTTTCTGTAAAATTTTCAGATAGTTGTAGTCTATCAATTATTTGCTTACATTCTGGGTATAGTTTTAGTCGTGTGTTGTAGATGTAGAATGTCAAAAACAAGCCAACAAGTGCACGTTGCCATATTTGTTCTTGTCCACTTTCATAAAAACGTGTGAGAATGTTTATCTTTTTTATGTCGAAATTATAAATTAAACTTATAGTTAATGCGCTTATTATTAATGATTTATAATACCATTTGAATTTACTATCGTTTATTGCATTGTTTATTTGTAGTTCAACATCTTGGGATATATTATCGGTAGTTACTAAAAAGTAAAACCAGTCAGACATTGTATTTTCGTCAATGTCTTTGTCCATTTGTTTAAAAGGTAATTTAGGCATGTGCGATGGTGTTAGTTCTGTGGGGTAGAACTTCCTTAGTTGTTGTTGTTTTATGGAGTCGGCCATCATCATAAGTGATATTTGTAATTGCCTAAAAATGTTGTCGCGATTAGGGTCTTTAAGCCCCATAATGCTATATTTTAGCATTAATTTATATGTACCCTCAACCATTTCTATTCCTTCATCGGTACTATAATTTGGTGTTTGGGCAGCAATTTTTTTTACCATACTAATAGCTTGGTATATTTTTTTGTTTATAATCAATGATATTAGGTGATTATAATTGTTTAATATGTCGTTTTTTGTCATATTTTTTCCTTTTTTTGTTGTAACATTCCAATTAGCAGACCAAATTTTTAAAAACTGACAAAATGTCATTTAATATTTATTAATCTTTCTATTGTATGTTAAAAAAGTTTTTTTTGAAAAAACGGTTGCAAATTATTTTTTTTGACGAAAAAAATATACTTTTGACAAATTTATTTTTCAACAAAATTATGGCAGAAGAAAAAATTACGGTAAATACCAAGGTGAAGAATTCATCCAAATTTTGGGTTTGGATATTGGGGGCGGCTTTGTTGCTATTGGCCATCCTTTTCGTTTGGGATAAGATACGTTCCAACAAAAAATATAAAAATCTTGAGGCAGAGCGTCAACAAACAGCAGAAGAGTTTCTCAAGTATAAAAGTGAAAACGAGAGTATGCAAGAAAATTATGCCGACTTGCAAAAAAGGTTTAATCAGTTGAACAGCCAAATTAGTGGTCTTAATGCAAATTCTGCTGATAAACAAGCAGAAATAGAAGCACTTAGAAAACAACTTGCTAAACAAGATAGTATTGTAAAATCAATAAACAATCTTGTAAGCAATGCTATGAACGGCTTTAAAAACGATGAACTTAAAGTTCAAGTACGCGATGGCAAAGTTTATGTAACAATGTTAAACAAGTTACTTTTTAAGAGTGGAAGTGCCGAAGTGGAAACCAAAGGAAAACAAGCTATAACAAAACTTTCAAAAGTATTACTCAATAATCCTGACATTGGTATTGTTGTGGAAGGACACACAGACAATCAGCCTATTAGCACAACCCAGTATCCTGATAATTGGTCTTTAAGCACGGCGAGAGCAACAACTATTGTGCGTATGCTATCTGACGCAGGATTGCCAAATAAACGTCTTACCGCATCGGGTAGGGGAGAGTTCTCTCCTGTTGCAAGTAATACTACAGAAGCTGGCAGAGCTCAAAATAGAAGAACAGAAATAATTCTAACCCCAAATTTAGATGCAATTTATAAACTTAGTACGGCAAAATAACGATTATATAATAAAATAAGGTGTAAAAAATGCGGATTGATATTCAGTCCGCATTTTTTATTGCAAAAAAACACTTGGAAATTTTTTGCAGTAAACAAAAAAGTTTTTAAATTGCGCTGAAAAACAAACAAAATACTTAATATGGCTAAATCAACAGACAAAAAAACAACAGCGGCAAAAACTAAAACAACAGCTGCAAAAAAAACAAGTACAAAAAAAACTGCCAAAACAGACAGCAATGCAACACAAAAAAATCTATTTCCACAAGACGATGAGCCTCAACTCGCATTGCTAAATGACCCATGGCTTGATCCTGTGAAAGACGATGTTATTGCTCGTTACAAAAGATTTAAAAACAAACTCAAAGAGATAGAGAGTTATTATAAAACATTTGTAGATTTTGCAGGTCAATATAAATACCTTGGACTCAATTATGATGAAAAAGCAAAAGGATGGTGGTATCGCGAATGGGCTCCAGCAGCGCAAGCATTATATCTTGAAGGAGATTTTAATAATTGGAACAAATCTGCCAATCCATTAAAGAAAGTTGATAACGGTAATTGGGAGATTTTTCTTGACGATAAAACATATTCAAAAACATTTGTCCATGGTAGCCTTTACAAAGTAATTGTTCATGGAGCAGATGGAAGTATTATTGAAAGATTGCCTGCATACACTACACGTGCAGTGCAAGACGACAATACAAAGATTTTTTCAGCACAAGTTTGGAAACCAGAAAAACCATTTGATTGGGGAAAAAAGAAATTTCAACCCGGTAAAAACGAACCATTGCTAATTTATGAAACACATATTGGTATGGCTCAAGAAAAAGAAGGAGTTGGAACATATCAAGAGTTTATCGACAATGTTTTACCTAAAATAAAAAAAGCTGGTTACAACACAATTCAGATAATGGCAATAGCCGAACATCCCTATTATGGATCATTTGGATACCATGTATCCAACTTTTTTGCACCTTCGTCAAGGTTTGGAACACCAGAGGAATTAAAAAAATTGATAAAAACAGCCCACGATCAAGGAATGAGAGTAATAATGGATATCGTTCATTCTCACACTGTAAAAAATACAACCGAAGGTATTAATCGTTTTGATGGGACAGATAGTCAATATACTCATCCAGGAGGGCGTGGGGATCATCCTCAGTGGGATAGTAAATTATTCAACTATGGAAAAAACGAAGTAATTCAATTTTTGCTAAGCAACATACGCTATTGGCTTGAAGAATTTAAGTTCGATGGATTCCGTTTCGATGGAGTAACCTCGATGTTATATTTTCATCATGGTAACATTGATAGTTTTGATCAATGGAAATATTTTCGCGAAGGTGTTGAGTATGATGCTGTAACATACCTACAGCTTGCAACCACATTGATGAAAATTGTTAATCCCGATTCAATTGCAATTGCCGAAGATGTTAGTGGAATGCCCGGGTTAACATCAAAAATTGAAGATGGTGGAATTGGTTTTGATTACCGTCTTGGAATGGGAATTCCTGATTTTTGGATAAAAATACTCAAAGAGCAATCCGATGAGCAATGGGACGTATATCAACTTTGGCATGTTCTCAACGATAGACTACCATTTGTAAAAACAGTCGCTTATTGCGAAAGTCATGATCAAGCCCTTGTTGGTGACAAAACTATTGCTTTCCGTCTGATGGATAAAGATATGTATTTCGATATGTCTATAGATAGACCTAACATGATAATAGACAGGGGAATAGCGTTACATAAAATGATTCGTATGTTTACTATAATAAATGGTGGACAAGCATATATGAACTTCATGGGTAACGAATTCGGTCATCCAGAATGGATTGATTTTCCTCGCGAAGGCAATGGATGGAGTTATCAACACGCATGTAGGCAATGGTCTTTAATGGAAAAAGAATATCTTAAATATCATTTTCTCAGCGATTTTGATAGAGATATGATAACACTTGTAAAGGAAAACAACATAATGCAAGATTTGTATGGTCGTCAACTAAACATGGATACCACTAACAAAACAATTGTTGAAATGAAAGGCGGATTGATATTCGTTTTCAATTTCCATCCAACAAATTGCATCCCAAATTATGAATTTTACATTCCAGAATCAGGGGTTTATAAGATAATACTAAATTCTGATGATTCAAAGTATGGTGGTTTTGGGCGTGTTGACAACAATACAGAGTTTTTTAGCATTGAGCGAGATGGTCATTATAATCTTAGCATTTACAATGTAAACAGATCTGTATTAGTGTTGAAAAAAGTTCGTGATTAACTATTTTCAATAACACAAGACGAAGAATACAGGGGTTAATATTGTATTAAATCATTATTTTATCCGATAGACATTTATATAAGATTCTATCGGATAAATATAATAATTAATAATAAATCAACAGTTTATTAAAG
>CALFIU010000191.1 GCA_937877455.1 uncultured Bacteroidales bacterium | reverse complement strand
AAGGTGTTCCAAATGGAAATGAAAAAAATTGCACTTGCGGTTTGAATCTACGTTTTTAATATTTTTAAAGTTTAATACAACAAAAACAAAAAAATATTTAATTTTGGGGCAAAATTTGTAAGAGAAATAATGGATATTTCGTCAGAAATACACGATAATATAGAAGCCAACCGTAGCAAGGTTTATAAACGCGACATCATGTTTTACAACGTGGTTGACCTTGAAAAACTTGCACCGTTGACACAAAAAGAATCTTGCAATTGTAGCCAATGTGCGCAAAACATTGAAGAACTAAAAAAATTAAGTTTAGAATTTCCTGCGTACATAAATGGAGAACGTAGCGACAAACGAGAACTTGAAATGCGTATTGATAAAATACGTCGCCATTTAGTAAAAGAACATGGCTATATGGCTAAAGGCATACAACAAAGCATTGGAGCTGCAATTGGAATAGTAGGTGGGGCATTATTAGGATTACTACTCGGTTTTGCAATAGGCAAAATAAAAGTATGTATGCTTGTATGCCTTGCCGTAGGATTAACCACTGGTATGATAATAGGTAAAATTTACGAAAATAAAAAAATAAAGGAGGGTAAAATATTTTAACAGAATTAGATAAAAGTAAAACGAAAAAACAAAAATAAAGTTTTACATAAAATATAAAAAAAATTAAAAAAATTGTTAAAAACATTTCTCTAACCTAAAAAACATTTATAATTTTGCACTTAAATAAAAAATAGAAATTAATATTGTAGTAATTATGAAAAAAGTAACCACTAACTATTTGGCGCTGATGTTAGCTACGGCCTTTGTTGCGGGAGGCTGCGGCAGTCTGCAAAAAATGGCAGACAATGCCAACTTAGTAGAACGCAATGTTTCACCTAACCCACTTGAAATGCATGCAGGTAAAGTACCCGTAAGCATTTCGGTTAATTTCCCCGCCAAATACTTCAATAAGAAGGCTTACTTGGTATTCACTCCCGTATTAAAATCGGAAACAACATCAGACTCTCTCAACATGAAGAGCCAGACTCTCCAAGGCGAAAAAGTAAAAGACAACAACCCCGTAATTAGCTACAAGAGCGGTGGTAGTTATGTATATACCGACACATTGGATTATTCCGATCCATACAGAGTATCTGACCTTAAAATCAACATCAAAGCAACACAAGACGGCGAATCTGTTAATGTAATGAGCATGAAGATTGCCGACGGTGTAAACGTAACACCACTTTTGGTTGAACAAGGTATGAAGGTTGATAACGGTTCAACTGGTGAAACAGGAACTGGTCGCACAATTGATGCAAAAATAGCTAAACCAACGAGCAGCATTACATCAAAAGACCTTACCGTTTACTATCCGATGGAAAAATCTACTTTAACAAAAGCAGAACAAAAAAAATCGGACATCAGCAACTTTGTACAACAAGTATCTGACGTGGCTAACGACCCAAAAACCAATCTTAAATCAATACAAGTTTCAAGTTATGCTTCGCCTGATGGTCCAGAAGATATGAACTCAAACCTCGTTGCAAGCCGTGGTAGCAACTCCGCTTCATTTGTAAAAGACCAATTGAAAAAAGTTGACGGAACACAAGGTAGCGATTTTATTCAAAAACAAACCACAAGCGCAGAAGACTGGGAAGGCTTTAAGAAAGCAACTGAGAATTCTGATCTAAAAGACAAAGACCTAATTCTCCGCGTACTTTCTATGTACTCTGATCCAAACGTTCGTGAACGCGAAATCAAAAACATTTCTGCCGCTTACGGTGCTTTGAAAAACGACATTCTTCCAAAACTTCGTCGTTCTGAAATTAAAGCTATTTGTCAATCGGCCGAAAAATCAGAAAGCGAAATTGCTAACTTAGCAGCAACCAACCCTGGCGAACTTACACAAGAAGAAGCTCTATACGCTTCAACTTCAAGTTCTACAAACGACAACACTAAAGAAAACGTGTTGAAAAACTACACCGAAAGATTCCCCAACGATTGGAGAGGCCACAACAACCTCGGTAATGTTTACATCAGAGAAAACAAATTTGATGATGCAGAAACCGAACTCAACAAAGCCCTTTCTATCGATGGTAACCAATCGGCTATTTATAACAATCTTGGCGTTCTCTACCTTGCAAAAGGCGATGAAGCAAAAGCTAAAGAATACTTCACAAAAGCTAAAAACATGGGTGGTAACGAAGAAGCTGGTTACAACCTTGGCGTTCTCAACATCAAAGAAGGCGAATATGCAAAAGCTGTTAGCAACTTTGGTTCTACTCCAACATTCAACAAATCGCTTGCTCAAACTTTGAACAAAAACTACTCTGATGCTGCATCAACAATCAACAGCGTTGAGAGCGAAGACGGATGGGCTTACTACCTCAAAGCAGTTGTTGCCGCACGTCAAGACAAAGAAAGCGATGTAATTGGTAACCTCAAAACCGCTATCAGCAAAGATTCTTCAATAAAAGACTACGCAAAAGGCGATGTTGAATTTATAAAATTCCAAGAAAACGACGCATTTAAATCTCTCGTTAACTAATTTGTTATAAAAAACGTATAAAAAAACTGCCAGAATTTATCTGGCAGTTTTTTTTTTGCAAACAATAAAACTTTTGTGTTTTTTATAAAAAAAGTTAAGCAGTTTTGCAAAAGTAAATAAAAGATGTAAATTTGCAGCAACGTTAAAAAAAGTAAATGAAAAACTCAATTTTAAAAACTATAGTATTGTTGATGTGCATTGCCATAGTAGGCTGTACATCAAACCGTCAAGAAATAAAACATGGAGTATGGGACAAAGATTCTTTAATTACCATAACATTAAACGTAGAAGATGCCACCCAACCCTGCGACATTGATATAGACCTACGCACAGGTACATTATACCCAGCATCAAACTTATGGCTGTTTATCAACACACAATCTCCCGACAACATTCTCGAACGCGATACTTTACAGTGCATACTTCAAGACGAATCGGGCAACTCGTTTGGAGAAACAAGCGGTGAATTATGCGATTATTACATACCTTGGAAAAAAAATGTAAGATTTCCCAAAAACGGAGAATATAAATTTACACTCCAACATGGAATGCGCATCGAACGACTTCCGTTTGTACTGGAAATTGGACTTAGAATACAACCCCATCAAAACTAAAAAGAACAATCTCATCCCAAAATGTCGAAAAACAAATTGGCAAAGTTTGCAGAAATGAAGAATTTTTGCAACGTAATACAACCACAAGACGACGAATACCGTTACAAAACCTTTGAATACAAAGGAAAATGGGCATCGGATTTTTTTAAAAACAACAATCCAATTGTGTTGGAAATAGGCTGTGGACGCGGTGAATACACCGTTGCATTAGCAGAAATAAATCCAAACATCAATTACATTGGCGTTGATATAAAAGGTGCAAGAATTTATAGCGGTGCCAAAATTGCCATTGAAAAAAATCTACACAATGTAGCATTTCTACGCACAAGAATAGATTTACTAAACAACTACTTTAACCAAAACGAAGTTCAACAACTTTGGATAACTTTTCCAGACCCTCAACCCAAAAAACAAAACAAAAGATTAACATCAGCATTTTTCCTAAATATCTATCGCAAATTTGTAATTGATGGTGGCATTATTAACCTAAAAACAGATAGTCGATTGATGCATTTCTACACACTACAATTGCTAAAAGAAAACGGCCTAATACCAATAATATACACCGATAATCTATACGAAGATAATTGTTTAGATAGCATTTTGTGCATAAAAACATATTACGAACGTATGTTTTTGGAACAAAACAAAAAAATAACATACCTTAAATTCTTGCTCGAAAAAGACAAACCGCTAAAAGAAATAAACAAATTTTCGCTCAACGAATAACAAAATATTAAATGGAATTTAGCCGTGTTAACATAATAAGGCGGTTGATAGCCAAAATAATAGGTCATATCAACACTTATTGCACCGTCATACTTACATGTTCGACGCTTTTGGCATACGCGGCCAATTATGTTAGCCCATTAGACTTTAAACTACCATCATATTTTGGGCTAATGTTTCCATACATATTAATAGCAGATTTCACATATATCGTACTACTACTCATAGTAAGAAAAAACAACGCTTTTTTTTTAATTGGCATAGTGTTGCTTGGTTGGCGTTGCATTTTGGCAACAGTACAAGCCAACCCTCTACATTTTTTCTCTAACGATGATGAAACAACAGATTCGTCATTCTTAATTATGAGTTTTAACGTTAGGCTACTCGATAGGTACAATTGGATAAAGGGCAAAAACGACACAAGAACAAAAATCTTTGAATTTTTGAAATACGAGTCGCCAGACATAGTTTGTTTTCAAGAATTTTACAACCGCAACAATGATAGTCTTGATAACCGCACACAAGTAAAACAAATTTTACAAGCCACTTCTGTGGTTACCGATGCATCGTCTGATGGTAAACACGACTTAGGCTATGTTATATTTTCAAAATATACGCTTAGCAACAGTCAAAAAATATATGACCAAGACAACAAACTTATAGGAATATCGGCCGATGCAAATATCAATGGCAAAAAAGTTAGAATAATAAATGTACACCTAAAATCAATAAAACTTGGCTACAACGATTATAATTTTATCGATAGTCTCGATAGAACCAAAAAAATAGAACAACTTTCTGGTTTTAAAAGCATTTTTACCAAGATGGACAATGCGTATATACAACGCATAAGCCAAGCAAAAGTTATAAATTTACATATTTCCAAATCGCCATACCCATTAATACTTTGCGGAGATTTTAACGAGCCACCAGTTTCGTATTGCTACAAAAAAATAACAGAAAACATTAACGATGCTTTTGTAGAAGGTGGACTTGGTTTTGGAACAACAATGCGACTTAAGTTTTTTATCTTTCGCATCGACTATATTTTGCACACAAAAAATTTAAAATCGTCAAATTTTGTTACACATAACGAGCGGTTATCAGATCACTATGCTATAAGTTGTAAAATAACACTTTCCAACTAAGCAGAAAGATAAATTATTCGTATTTTAATTATTAATAACTAATTTGGATTTTCCTTGCGCACAAAAAAGCCGGTCGAAATGAGCCGGCTGATTTTGGGTTGATACTTTGCCCGAATCTTTAAAAACTATTTTCTAAGATAGTTTTTATCGAGCATCCAATCTTCTACCAAAAGATTTTCTTCAAACGAAACTGTTGGAGCAGCCATCATCCAATCTTCTACAAAGAGAAAATCCTCTTCTTCAACGCTTGGATATTCCAACATCCACTTTTCAACATCAAGTGTTGGTTCTGCGGATTCTTCATAGATGGTTTCGGTCATCCAACTTGCCAAATCAAGCGATTCTTCAGCATGAACATCAGAATAAACATTTTCTACCATCCAATTTTCTACATTAAGAACCTCTTCTGTAGAAAAATTGTAGTAATCAACGTCATACATCCAGTTTTCTACTTCCAAAACGTTTTCTTCAGCCATTTCGTCCGTTCCTTCGGGCGAGATTTCAACGTAAGATACGTTTTTGTTTTTCAACGTATCGGCATTAACACCGAACATATTAATCGGATTTGCCATTGCAACAGTGAGCATAAGTGCTGTTGCCATCATCTTCTTTGCTTTCATCTTTGCTCTAAATTAATAACCTCTAATCTTTCTTTCTTTTTACGCTGCAAAGATATGTACAATATCAATTAGGGAAGTAATAAATTGGTTTAAGGTTTGGTTAAATAAAAACAATCAATACTTTACTATTTATCAATCAATCATTTAGCGGCACATATTTTTACAATTATCTTGCCATTTTTCTTTTTTTTAACATAAAGTTTTTAATTTTGTGGCATTAAGTTTAATAAAATGCTAACTAAAAAATATATGTTTAAATCTATGATTAAGTTTTTTGTAAAATCAGCCACATTATGCGCTTTAGCATTGGCCGCAAGTTGTTTTGGAAGTCCAGAAAGAGAGATTAATAAAACCGAAATGGACGATTTCTTAACACAATTTAGTTCTGTAAATGTAGTAGATTTCGAGCCATTTAAGGTTGACGATATAACAATGATTGATTTTAGTGTCAGCAGACTTTGGGCAGATTCGTCTTCAAAATTTAAGCAAATAGGCGATGATCCCGAGCTTTATATTTCTGACAACGCAGTTAATCGCACGGCAAAACGTTTTTTTGGCAAAAAAATAAGCGTTCACCAAACCACAAATTTCTATGACTACGAAGATGGCAAATACAAAGTAATGCCTGCCGATGGTGCTGGTTGGACATTCTGCCAAACAGACAGTACATTAAAATTGAATGGCGACACTGCAGTTTTTTCGGTTAACGTTTACGATGCACCTTCCACGTACGATGGCGACCTTCATGCCACACCTGAAAGTTGGAGTTCGCTACCAGAAGACGAGCGTCCCGAATTTGTAAAGAAAATGAAAGCCACCGTTGTTTTTAGTGGCAACAAATATTACTTAGTAGGTTGGCAAAATATAGATTAGTCCAATTTGGAGCAGTCTAAAAAACTAAATCATTAACAAACAACTATTTAGTCTGCTCCAAATTTCTAATTTTCAATTTTTTCTCCATTAAGGCGAGCTTCTTCTTCTCGTTCCTTATCTTCATCTTCCATTTCTTGTTTACGCTGAGCAGTCAATGGAGTTTCGGTTGGGGTTTCCCAATAAAAAATATCCTCCATTTTTATAGGGCGATGTTTGTTGTACCATACAAAACCGTCAAGATACCGATTCGAACGCCTAATTGCACCCAACGGATGAAGAGTCCCCTTGGGATTTTTGTAAAACCAAATTTTATCAATTTTATTTTTTTTGTTAAATATTATATGCATATTTTCGCCTGACACTTGATTCATACCTGTTACAATAGAATCCTCATCGGTATAATATATAGTGTTGGCTGATGACATAACTTCTATATCTGTTATCTTGTTGCTGTCCAAATATGCAACCATATTTTTCCCAAAAATTTGGTTGTAATGACCGAGCGAATCAAACTCCGATATTATAAAAGCACTATTAAGCATCTCCACCATATCGACAGTATTGCCAATTGTATATAATTTTATAGTCTGAGCGGTTAATTGGTTATTGTCGTTCCAAATTACTGGAGTCTGATACATTGTTATTATGCTGTCGTAAAGGTTATATACAAGGCTGTCGCACATTGATTGAATGTCGTGTCTAAATAGTTTTACGTGATGAAATGCTTTTATTATCCTAAAAATTGTAGTATCTGACTGATTTTCAATTATAGTATCTGTTATTGATACAATAGTATCAGCATGAAGAAAAAGAGTATCTGTTTTTGAAATATATTTCATCAATGCACTATCAGAAAGCAAAGAATGTTCTGGTTCTTCGTAATAATACACATTGTTGCCAGTGAGCTGAATACTTTTTGCAGTATCAATAATTTCTACATTGCTACGTCCGCGTCCATATTTAAGATTTCGGTCATAATATATTGTATCGCCTACAAGTTTATGTTCTTTGCTTACAAGATAAGAGTTTTTAGTAAGTTCGGCTTTATCGGTATTATGATTATACCAACCAGATTCTGAATATAGATAATTATCTTTTCCAATAATTTCCGTAGGGCCTTGAAACGTTGATTTTTTTGTTTTAATATTGTGTGTCAACGTGTCGGAATACATTGTATATTTTGGATTATGCACCACCACATCGCGATTATATACAAGGTCGTTGGTTTTTGGATAAAAATAGCCAAGTTCTGAAACGAGAGTATCTTCACCAGTAAAAGTTGTGCCACCATCAAAATAGTTGGCCACGTTTTTTGTCATATCATAGTCGATATGTTCAGTAATCATAACCATGCTATCTTTTGTCATCTTTACATTTTTACGCATCTTGGCATATTTGTTGGCACCATTGTAATGCAAACTATCGCCCCAAAGATTAATAGTGTCACCATCTTGAGAAGGACGCATTATGTGAACACGACCAAAAGCTTGAAATTGGTTTTCTTTAGTATTGTAATACGCACTATCACAATACATTGTGCTACTATCGTGATAAAATTGCACATCACCACGCAGTATTTTTACATCAGGACCTAAGATTTCATTTACCTCAAGTGTGTTAGAATTTTTTATTTCTATCTTACGCGGTTGTTGCTGTCCATCACCACCGCTTGTTTGTGCAGAAACGGTGAATAACATCGTTGACATTAACACAAATAAGGTAACCAACCAATATTTCATATTGCCAAACATGGTTTAATTTTTTTACGTAGCACTAAGATTTTTCTAATTTTTAATTTTGTCGTCGTTAAGAAGATGACATAAGTAATGCCCCATCTTATCGCGTTTTGTGGTTAAATATCTGTTGTTGAACGAATTAGCTGGTATTTCTATAGGCACAATTTCGTCAATTGTCAACCCAAACCCTTCCAATCCAATTTTTTTTGCTGGGTTGTTTGTCAACAATTTCATTCTTGTAACACCAATATCGGCAAGTATTTGTGCGCCAATACCATAATCGCGTTCATCGTCTTTAAAACCAAGTGCTAAATTTGCTTCAACAGTATCAAGCCCTTGATCTTGAAGTTTATAAGCTCTAATCTTGTTGAACAAACCTATTCCCCTACCCTCTTGATTAAGGTATAACACAACACCTTTTCCAGCATTTTCTACCATTCGCATTGCTTGGTGCAACTGATCACCACAATCGCAACGTTTGCTTGCAAATATATCGCCAGTGGCACACGAAGAATGTACCCTAACCAACACTGGCTCATCTTTTTGCCACTGTCCTTTAACAAGTACAACATGTTCCATACCATTAGACTTTTGAAGATAAGGGATAATACGAAAATTACCATAATCGGTAGGTAAATCTACTTCAACACCGCGTTCAACAAGGCTTTCTCTTTTAAGCCGATATTCAACAAGCGATTTTATGGAAATAATTTTAAGATTATATTTTTCTGCAATTTCCATTAGTTGAGGCAAACGAGCCATCGTACCGTCTTCATTCATCACTTCCATAAGAGCAGCAGCAGGATTAAGTCCAGCGAGTTTGCATAGATCTATTGCCGCTTCTGTGTGTCCATTACGTTTCAAAACGCCTTCATCTTGTGCGTATAACGGATTAATATGCCCTGGTCGTCCAAAAGTATCAGGTGTTGACTTAGGGTCGGCTAATGCACGTATAGTTTCAGCCCTATCGTGAGCCGACACTCCTGTTGTACACCCTTCAAGTTTATCAACAGTTATAGTAAAAGGTGTACCAAGAATCGATGTATTTTGAATTACTTGATGCGGAAGATTAAGTTGTTGACAACGCTGCATTGTAATTGGAGCACAAAGTAGCCCACGAGCATTTTTTAACATAAAGTTAACCATTTCGGGCGTAATTTTTTCAGCTGCACAAATCATATCGCCCTCATTTTCACGATCTTCATCGTCAACAACTATTATAATATGTCCTTGTTTTATTTCTTCAACAGCCTCTTCTACCGTATTGAGTTGTATTTTATTCATTTTTTTATTCTTTGTAATTAAAATTTGTGCAAAAATAATTATATTTGCCGATAAGTAAAATTATAAAAAAATTAAAAATCATGAAGTTTAGACATTTTTTAACTATGGCAATAGCCATAATTTTTGCTGGTATTACTCTTGCATCGTGCAAAAAAGACAAAGATGACAACGATTTTTCTTTAAGTGGTAAAACCTATTACGCAACAGAAACCGTAGCAGCAACCAAAAACGTTGATGCACAAAAAACAATTTATTACATATTTGAATTTACCGATGGAACTAACGTAAAGTATTACGAAAAAGAAGGTTCGCTACAAGGAACAACAAAAAACAATGACAATGGCACTTATAGTCTCAACTATCCTTCAATTAACATCAACCTTAGTACAGGAGCCATTACTGGAACTTTTAGCAACGAAAATACATTATCTATCGGTGGCAAAACATACACAAAAAATTAGCCTGCTAAAAAATTTGTAAATATATCTTTGAGATTTGTATTAACAGCAAAAAAACACAAAAAGACATAACTTTAATTAAACTAAAAAAAGTTGGCTATACATTAATCCTTCGTAAATATATAAGGGAATGTATAGCTAACTTTTTAATAAATTTACCGATTTTACAATGGACATATCGGTAGGAATATTTTTATTAGTAGCATCATTTATTGGTTCGTTTATACAGCGAGTTTGCGGTTTTGGATTTGGAATTTTTATAATGACAATATTGCCCCACCTATTGACAACGTTACAAGAAGCCACCGCACTAAGTGGTTTTTTGAGTTTAATTCAATCGTCGGTGGTTTTAGCATTTACTTACAAACACCTTAATATCAAAAATTTAATAGGTATTTTCGTCGTCTTTTGTATAACGTCTTTCTTTGCTATAAAATTGATAGAAACAACCGACACCGACAACCTAAAAATAATTTTAGGTTGTGTTTTAATAATACTTGCAGTATATTTTTTATTATTTTCAAACAAAATTAATGTAAAACCAACGATCAAATGGCAATTTCCACTCGGAAGTTTATCAGGATTTATGGGCGGACTTTTTGGAATGCATGGACCAGCAGCAGTAATTTATTTTCTATCGTCAGAAAAAACTAAAGAGAGTTATTTAGCAGTGGCACAAGCTTATTTTGTTGCAACAAATATCTATATGTCGGCAATAAGAGCTGGCAATGGCTTTGTAACATCAGAAGTTGGCATAGGATTATTGTGGGCATTACCCGGAATTTTTGTTGGCATAACAATTGGGAAAAAAGTTTTTAACAAAATAAACTCCTCTATACTTAAAAAAATCATATATTTTTATATGATTTTGGCAGGTATAATTCTAATTGTATGAAAATAAAATAAAAAACAATCTGCAAAATATAAAAAATTTCGCAGATTGTAAATAAATTTATATACAACCAATACTCAACCCGCAATAATTGGATAGTCGGTTACATCATCAAAATTTTGTTGATCTTCTATTTCTACAACATCTTCTTTCTTTTCAGCATACCTTGTAATATTAAGAATTACGCCAAGTTGAAAAGAAGTAAAAACAATAGAAGTACCACCCATACTAACAAGTGGGAGCGTCTGCCCCGTTACTGGCATAATATTTACAGAAACAAGCATATTTGCCAACGCTTGTAGCATTATGTTAAGAGAAAAACCTACAACAAGAAATGCAGGAAAAGTACGTTCAAGACTGTTAACACACTTTATACATCGATAAAAAAATATCAAATATAACATAAGCACAAACACACCGCCAACAAGCCCTGTTTCTTCAACAATTATGGCATACACAAAGTCGGAATATGGGTGCGGCAAAATATTACGTTGTATGCTTGCTCCAATACCCTTTCCGATAATTCCGCCCTGTGCTATTGCGATGCGCGACTGCATAGCTTGCGAATTATTGGCTTTTTTTGAATTTGGGTTTGTAAAAGCCTCTATTCTATGCGTCCATGTTGACAATCGGCTATTATTTTCCATTCCTGTTGCCTTTAAAAATACTATCAACATAAAAAAAGCAAATATACAAACAGATACAAATATAAGAAGATATTTTACTGGAATACGCGCTACAAACATTAGAAACAAAGCCATAAGCCCAACCAAAAATGACGTAGAAAAATTTGAAGGTACAATCAACCCACAAACCAATAATACCGCCCCAGCGCATTTTAAAAAAGCAAACTTCCTACTTGCACTATCTTGACATACAGAAAGATTCTTTGCAAGGAACACTACCAAGAAACACTTTGCCATATCCGATGGTTGAAAAATTACTTCTATAAATGGAATTTTTAACCAACGACTTGCACCGTTGACATTAACGCCCAAAAAAGGTGTCAACAAAAGCAACATGCACGATATAGCCAAAAACAAGGTGGAAAATTTGAATAACAATTTGTATGATAATCGGCTAAACACAAATATTACAATTGAACCTAAACTCAGATAAAATACGTGTTTAATAAAATAAAACATAGTATTGCCACTCTGATGTTTCCAAGCCAACATACTTGTAGAACTAAACACCACAATGGAAGAAATTAACGCCAAAAAAAGTAGAATTATCCAAATTACACGGTCGCCCTTAAAAATGCTAAATATAGATTTGTTCATTTTTGTTTTTACTTTTGTTTTTTATGTTAAATCTTATTATTTAACTGTTTTACAGCTTCTTTAAATAATTCTCCACGCTGTTCGTAGCATGTAAAAAGATCAAAACTTGCGCACGCTGGCGAGAGTAGTATAGTGTCGCCAACTTCTGATACTTCTAAACATTTATTCATACAATCGGCAAGACTATGAGTATCAAAAACAGGTTTTATATTTTCAAAAGCTTTTATTATCGGAGAGTTGTCTTTACCCATGGCAACAATAGATTTAACTTTTTGATTTACAAGCGAATAAAGTTGAGAATAATCATTACCCTTATCAACCCCTCCGAGAATAAGAACAATAGGAGCATTGCAACTTTCAAGCGCACGAAAAACAGCATCAACATTGGTACCTTTACTATCGTTAATAAAAGTACGTCCGTTATATTCTCCAGCATATTCAATGCGATGTTCCAAGGGTTTAAATTGTTTAAATGTTTGCTCTACAACATCCGACGACACACCATTGGCAATAGCCGCTGCTGCTGCCGACATTGCATTTAAAACATTGTGTTGTCCCTTTAACAAAAGCGAATCAAGCGGAATTTTAACCGATGAACTACCATTATTATAATTAACCACAATATCGCCATTTTCCAAAACACAATTATTTTTCCCTATATTTTGCATTACAGGAATATAGCAAGCTTTAGTTTTAAATTCGTCAAGTTTTTCTATCACCACCTTATCAGGTGTATATATGAAAAAACAATCGGGAGTTTGGTTGCGTACAATGCGAAATTTTGATGCAGCATAATTATCCAAACTATACCCATAACGATCAAGATGGTCTGGCGTTATATTAAGCAAAATTGCAGTATCAGCTTTAAACGAATACATATTATCAAGTTGGAAACTGCTAAGTTCAATAATATAATAATCAAAATTTTCTTGCGCCACTTGCAAGGCAAAACTCCGACCAACGTTTCCAGCCATAGCAACATTAAATCCTGCATTTTTAAAAATAGCATAGGTAAGTTCGGTGGTAGTAGTTTTTCCGTTAGACCCCGTTATGCATATTTTTTTTGCATTAGTATAACGAGCCGCAAATTCAATTTCAGAGATAACAGGAATACCTTTTTGCCTTAGTTTAACCACCAATGGAGCAGTTTCTGGAATACCCGGACTTTTTATAACTTCATCGGCAGTCAAAATAGTTTCTTGCGAATGACCATTTTGTTCATAAGGAATATTATACTTCTCAATAGCTTTAAGATATTCTGATTTTATGTTTCCACTATCTGATAATAAAACTTTAAAACCTTGTTTTAATGCAAGTACAGCCGCACCTATTCCACTTTCGCCTGCGCCAAGTATAGCTACAAATTTATCGTTATTCATAATAATTTTTTACCTTATTTTCAATGTTAAAAAAGATAATACTGCCAAAATTATTGCAACTATTATAAATCGGGTTACAATTTTAGGTTCTGGTAGTCCTTTTTTCTGATAATGATGATGCAATGGAGCCATCAAGAATAAATGTTGACCAGCACCATATTTTTTAAACGTATGAGTGAAATACCACACCTGCGCCATAACGCTGATGTTCTCCACCAAAAATATTCCACAAAAAATAGGAATAAGCAATTCCTTGCGCACCAAAATTGCCGTTACAGCAATTATGCCGCCAATGGTAAGACTACCAGTGTCGCCCATAAAAATCTGCGCAGGATAAGCATTAAACCACAAAAAACCTATCATCGCACCAATAAATGCAGAAGAAAATACCACAAGTTCACCAATACCAGGAAGATACATTATATTAAGGTAATGTGCAAAAATTGCATTACCCGACACGTATGCAAAACCAAGCAATGTTGCCACCGATGCCGCAGACGTTCCCGCACACAACCCATCGAGTCCATCTGTCATATTGGCTCCGTTGGATACTGCTGTTATTATAAATGTTACAACAATAATAAAAACAAGCCATGCAACCCATTCATAATCTGTATCTTTCAAAAACCAAACAAAATATGTATAATCAAACTCGTTATCTTTCAAAAAGGGCAATGTGGTTTTTAGCGACTTAACATCATCAACATACTTAAGCGCATTTATTTCTTGAGGATTAAGTTCAGAAATATCAACCATTTCGGTTGACTCCGACTGAGGATTATTCCTTACAAGAATATCATCGCTAAGGTATATTGACACTCCAACAACGATACCAAGAATAATTTGACCAATAAGTTTGGCACGGCTACTCAATCCATCTTTGTTACCTTTAAAAACTTTTATGTAATCGTCGGCAAAACCGAGTGCACCAAGCCATAATGTTGTAAAAATAAGCAAAAGAATGTAGATGTTGTCTAATTTTGCAACCAACAAAACAGGAATAAGTATAGCCGCAATGATAATAATTCCGCCCATTGTAGGTGTTCCTGCCTTTTGATTCTGACCTTCAAGATATAACGATCTTACGGATTCTCCTATTTGGCGTTTGCGTAGCCAATGAATCATCTTTTTTCCAAAAATAAGCGTTATCAAAAGAGATAAAATTACTGCCAATGCCGCCCTAAAAGAAATAAAATTAAACAATCCCGCACCTGGAACATCCAGAGAATCAAGATAATGAAAAAGGTAATAAAGCATTTTTATTTGGTTTGACTAATTTTTTTTTATCAGTTGATATAATTTTACATAAATTAATTGTTAATAAGTTGTAGTTGAGCAGCAGCTATCTCTTTATCATCGAAATGCGACCTTACACCATTAATTTCCTGATATGTTTCGTGTCCCTTGCCTGCTATAAGTATAATATCATTGTCGCGAGCAGCGAAACAAGCTGCTTGAATGGCAGCACGACGCTCTGTAATTCGTATTACCTTTGGCAACAATTCACTATCCAAACCAACAAACATGTCGTCGAGTATTACATCGGGGTCTTCTGTACGCGGATTATCTGATGTGAGAATTACCTTATCGGAATACATAGCCGCTATTTTAGCCATAATTGGGCGTTTCGACTTGTCTCTATCGCCACCGCATCCACACACTGTAATTAGTTTTCTATCTTTGGTACGAATTTGGTTTATGGTTTTTATCACATTTTCCAAGGCATCGGGAGTATGAGCATAGTCAACAATAGCCGATATTTTGCCAGCCGTTACAACATCAAATCTACCTTTTACAGAATGTAATCCACTCAAACAACGCAAAATATCTTCTGGTTGTTGTCCAAGTAATACTGCCGAAGAATACACTGCAAGAATATTGTAGGCATTGAATTTACCGGGCAAAAGCGTCCACATTTCATGTCCACAAATATTTAACAACATACCATCGAAATTACATTCGAGAATTGATGCTCCAAAATCTGTAAAATTTTGCAAACCGTAGGTTTTTATCTGAGCTTTCGAGTTTTGTACCATCACCCGACCATTTTTGTCATCTGTATTAACAAGGGCAAATGCATTGGACGATAAATTATCGAAAAAAAGTTTTTTTGCACGGATATACTCTTGAAATGTCTTGTGATAATCCAAATGATCTAATGTTATATTGGTAAAAATTGCAAGTTTAAAATCCAAACCAGCAATACGTTTTTGCACCAATGAATGACTACTAACCTCCATAAAACAATATTGACAACCTTTATCTACCATCTTAGCCATCAAAGAATTGATAGTTATAGGATCTGGGGTAGTTTGTTTTGCGGCATACACCTCATCATCAACAAAATTTTCTACAGTAGAAAGTAATCCACATTTATAACCCAATGCCCTAAACAAATTGTAGAGCAACGTTGCCGTGGTAGTTTTTCCATTAGTACCCGTAACGCCAGCAAGCGTAAGTTTACTGCTTGGATGCCCATAAAACGCAGAGGCAACCAACCCTAACACTTGATGACAATCAGCCACTTTTACGTAACACACCCCTTGCGAAGTTTCTTGTGGCATTACACTGCAAATTATTGCCAATGCCCCTTGTTCAACAGCTTGACCAATAAACTGATGTCCATCTATTTTTGTTCCGGGTACTGCCACAAACAAAAATCCTTGTGAAACATTACGAGAATCGGCTGTTATGCCTATAATTTCCTTGTTAACATCGCCTTGAATTTGCAATGCGGATATATTATTTAATAAGGTTTCGAGTTTCATAATTACACTTTTTTGTTCAAGTTGACAAATCAGTAAGGTTAAATCCGAATACAAATTTAAATATGTATTCGGAAATTAACAACATGACTTTTTGTTAAAGGAAACAGACGATTTACTTTGCAACACTAAAACAATGTGCTGTGAAAAAGTGCCTGAATTTTCAAATGACTCTTATATCTTTTTTATTGTCATAAATTCAAGGGCAATACAGCCGTTTTGATCAATTTCAATCTTGTCCCATGAAGATTTCAACTCATCAAAAACCACACGATGTTCTTTTGTGTTATAGTAGTAAGCACCGTTTACAGCTTTCCATTCTTTTTCTTCTGCCAAAAATCTACCGTCTTTAACTTGAGAAATTTGTCCTGCTTCCAAGGCTGCTTTAACTTCGTCATCGCTAATATCCTTTGGCAACGGTGTCCAATTTAAAACTTTGTAGTCGTCGGTAAATTCGACAATAGAATCAAAAATTGCTAAAGAACGTTCAGCATCCCTATCTTCCATTTCTCCTGCTGCAATTTTCTTTTGGCAATCGGCAGCTATAACTTCTTTTTCAAATTGCTCAAATTTATCGTCAATGTACGCCACCATTTTTACAACTTTGTAACTGCCAACCACTTCTTTCATTTTAAGGTCTTCAGCAGATGGTTCAATGTCGCCGATGTCAAGTTTTTTAACCTCGGTAATTTTACCTTCCGCAATTTTTTTCATTGAAATAACAATGATTCCCAACCCAAATGCCAAGTTGTTTTCTTGCCAATTTAATTCTAAAGGTTGATTTACAGTCTGTTGCGAACCATCTTCCAAGATGTTATTAACGGTACATTTAAAAGTTCCAAAACCTGTTTGTTCCCATTGACCTTTTGCACTTTTGCTATCGTTAGCATTACGCATTTCCATGGTATGGTCTTCAAAAAATTCAAATTCCAAACCAGTAAAATCCTTACCGTCTTTGGTTTTAAATTCGGCAACTGGAATATGTGCAAGGTCGTTGGAAGCGAGACTTACAATAAAGTCTGGTTGCCATGTTCCAACAATAAACTTCAATCCGTTTTTTAAGTCTTGTTCATCGAGTGTCATAATATAAATGTGTTAAAGTTATTAATTTAAAAATATTTGTTATCCTAAATCTAATACAATTTTCATACCTGAAGTAATTTTTGTACCGGGTATTACCGATTGCCGTTTTACAGTACCTCTGCCATTAATTGATACTTTAATTCCGTGTTTTTCGAGGTTATAAACAGCGTCTTTTGCACCCATACCAACAACATTGGGTACCAATCCTTTTGCAGAATTTGCAATAGGATTTAGTTCCAAGGCTTTATGTTCACTATCTTGACGTGTAAAAATGTATTTAGTAGTTGCTTCGTTGGCATTTTCTACCTGTATATTTAGCGTAGAAAAAACCCTATCAAGAACAACTTTTTCTCCAATTTGGGTTGAAGGTGTTACACAAATATCTTCTCGCTTGGATAAATTAAATTCTTTGTTGCGCTGTATGTCGTAATCGCTTGCATATAATTTATCAGCAATAGCCTTAAAAACAGGACCCGCCACTGAATTTCCGTAATAAGAAATTTCTGTTGGCGAACTTATCACCACAATACAAGAGTATTTTGGATTGTCGGCAGGGAAATAACCCACGAATGAAGCTTGATAAGATTTATTTCCATCAGAATCTTTTGCAATTTGGGCAGTACCAGTTTTACCAGCAAACTTATAATTGGGACTTTTTAGATTTTTTGCGGTGCCACTATCAACAACAAGTTGAAGTAATTTTTGGGCTTTTTTTATTGTTTCGCGGCTACAAATAGATGCTCCAACTATTTCTGGTTCGGAACGTGAAATTATTTTACCTTGTTTACGAATGGCTTCGAGCAATGTTGGTCTAAGGTATAAGCCGTCATTAGCTACAGCATTATAAAAAGTTAATACTTGAAGTGGCGTTAATTCCAACTCATAACCGATGCCCATCTGCGCTGGGGTAACCCTCGTCCACTCAAACTCTCTACTATCAGGGCTTTTTATAAAAGGTTTCACCTCTCCCGGAATTTCTATATTAGTACATTCATTTAGATGCATTGCACATAGTCTATCACAATAAATACTATACGCATCTTTAAATCCTTCTCTTACTATTTTGGCAAATGCAACATTAGACGAGGATGCAAAAGCCTTAGCAACAGAAATTTTACCAAGACCGCCTTTATGGTCGTCAGTTATTGTAAAATCGCCTATCGTGTATGTACCTTCGCCAGTGTCAATGGTATCATAAATATCAACAATTCCTTTTTCGAGAGCCACCAACAATGTAGCAAGTTTAAATGTAGAACCAGGCACACTCCGTGTACCTACAGCATGATTATAAAGTTCGGCATACGTACTATCAGGCTTTCTATCAAGGTTGGCAATAGCCCTAATTTTTCCAGTTTTTACCTCCATAACTATTACAGTGCCATGTTTAGCATTATGCGACATAAGTTGTTTACGAAGATTAATTTCGGCAAGATCTTGTATTGTAACATCAATTGTTGAAATAATGTCGCAACCATCTTCTGGTTCAACCTGACCGTTGTCATCAAAAGTAGAAATAGGATACCAATCACCGCTTGAAATTTTTTGCATAATTTTCCAACCAGAACGTCCTGTAAGCAAATCGTTGAATGCTCCTTCTAATCCAACATTTTTTTTATTTTGGATAAGGAAACCAATGGTACGCGTAGCAAGATTTTTGTGAGGTTTATTGCGGGTATATTCAAGTTCGGTTATAAGCCCACTTTTATAACGTCCAAGTTTAAAAATAGGAAATTCTTTAAGTTTGGTAATCTGCAACACCGTAGCTCTATCGCATACTTTGTGATATTTGTCTTTGTTTTTACGAGCTTCAATAAACTCCTTTTTATAATCTTCAGCAGAACAAGTACCAAACAAACCACTCATAAGTTTTGAAAGTGTATCGATATTTGCTTTAAAAATAGTATCGCTTGGCACTGATAAATCCCAACGAATTTTGTAAGAAGGCATAGATGTAGCCAAAATTCTACCATCGCGCGCACAAATATCTCCTCGCGATGGCTCTACTGGAACTTCCTTAACCGTTATAATATCGTTTTCCCACTTTTTGGGGTCTATGCTCTGCAAGTGCATTATCTGACCGACAACAATAATAGACAGAAACAATATTATAACCCCTAAAAAGATAAATTTTAAAATTATGTCGTTTTTAATACCGTTTTGCTGACGTACCATTTGTTTTGTGTTTACTTGGTTTGATTAATTTTTTTTATAAACTTGCGTTGTTCCGACTCTGAAACAAGGCTATCAGCACGTTCAAATTTTTTTACAACAAAAAACTTAGGCGGCTCTTTTTGTGGTTTTATGCCAAGATTATTTTTGTTAATTCTATCAGCCACTTCTGTTTCTTTACTAATATTCATTAAATTGGCAGCAATTGTAATTGACTGGGCTTTAAGCTCATTTACCTCACGTCTTAATTTTATATTATCACGAATTATCGATTCTGCACTATTTCTGTTGGCAATAGAAACCAAAAACAGAAACGTAACAAACAAAATATAAGGTATATTGTTAAGTACAGTTTCGCTCAAAAACAGCGAACCGTCAAAAATGGACATAATTGACGTTTTTTTCTCTTGAGAAGGCTGTTCTTCTGTGTTTTCGTCTTGAGATTCGTTTTTTGCAGCTGCTTTATTATATTCTTCATTAAGGTCTTCTCCAACAAAATAATCATCTGACCGATCATCGCCTTCAAAATCATCATTTATTGTATTTTGCCCGACAAACGAATTTGTAATACCATCATCGTCGTCAATGTCATCTTTATTATCAGACTTGTGATTATCATTATCAACAAAAGAATTAAAAATATCGTCATCAGACTCCTCAGAAGCGAAATCGTCGCTCAAGCCTGTTGGCTGACTTGAAAATTCGTTGCTTAAATCAACATCGCCAAAATCCAAATCATTATATACTTCTGTCATAATTGTATTTTCCTTGTATTTTTTTGTTTTTTAGTTGTCAAAATTATATTCTGTACGTTCTGCAACACGAAGTTTAGCACTACGCGAGCGACTATTTTCTTGCAACTCATCTTGATCTGGAATAGTAACTTTACGGTTTACTGCCCTAAAAGGCGCAATAATATTTCCATAAATATCTTTATTTTCATTACCAGTAAAATTTCCAGCTTTGATAAAATTTTTTACAGGTCTATCTTCAAGCGAATGATATGTCATTATCACGAGCCTACCACCTGTTTTTAGAGCTGTAGTTGTTTGCAAAAGAAATTTTTTTAAAACATCAGTTTCTTGGTTTACTTCAATTCTCAAAGCTTGAAATGCCATTGCCAAATATTTATTTTCTTGTTTTTGAGGGATACATTTACCCGCAGCAGCAACAAAATTTTCGGAAGTTTTCAAAACATTATTTTTTCTATACTCAACAATATTTTGCGCTAATTTCCATGCATTTTTTATTTCGCCATACTGCTCAAAAATATTTTTTAACTGTTGTTGGCTGTATGTGTTTAATATGTCTGCCGCCGAAAGATTCATATCTTGATTCATACGCATATCAAGCGGTGTATCAAAACGATACGAAAAACCTCTTTCGGGACAATCGAAATGATGAGAAGAAACTCCAAGATCGGCAATTATTCCATCTATTTTATCATGCCCCACCAAACGCAAAAAATTATGAAAATATTTAAAGTTTGTACGAAAAAAAGTAAAGTTTTTAGAATTAATTACATTATTAACAGCATCTATGTCTTGATCAAAAGCAAAAAGATGACCATCGTTGCTAATTTTTTCTAATATAGCCTTTGAATGACCACCACCTCCAAATGTAACATCAGCATACACGCCATTGGGTTTAATATTCAATCCCTCAAGACATTGTGTCAACATTACTGGTTTATGGTAACAATTTTCTATGTTAATTCTATTCTCCATAAAGCAAACAATACTTTGCAACGCAAAAGTGAAAAAAATAATTTAATTATCTACAATATTTTCGACAAAAATATTTCCTAATATTTTTTCTGCAAGCATTTTATAATCTTCTACATTTATCTTAGACTTTATGTAAATTTCGTTACACCAAATTTCAATTTTATTATCTAATCCAAGCAACAAAATATCATTATTAAGTAGCACTTGCTGAGCTAAACGCTTAGGAATCAACATTCTATTATTTGAGTCAAGTGTTGTTTCTGCGGTATCTTTATAAAATTCTCTTAAAAAAATATTATGTTCTCTATTAAACGGATTGAGTCTTTTCCTTATTTTTTCGCACTGTTTTTCCCACTCCTGCATAGTAAAAACAGTTAAACATTTTTCGTATATATCTTTCTTAACCACAAAATGTTGAGCGTTTCCATTTGGCAACTGATTTAGCATTGCCGAAGGAAACAAAAACCGACCCTTTTGATCGATTTTTACTACAAAATCTCCGATGAACACGCTCATATTTTTTTATAACAACATTAACATTTCAAAATTATGATATTTTTTTGGGCAAAACAACCACTTTTTACCACTTTTTACCATTTATTTATTAACAAACAATGTGGATAACTTGTTTATAACTTTTAATTATTACAAACTAAAAAATCCAAAAAATCAACAAAACAAGGAACTATAAAACTTCTCTTTTTTTATAAAACGTTGTTTTATATTATCTTACATAGATATAAAACGAGATGTTAAACCAAATTTTCAAGTTCCTTATCGCTAAGTTTTCCTATCCAACTTTCGCCCGTGGCAACAGTCATCTCGGCAAGTTGCTTTTTGTCTTGAATCATTTTATCTATTTTTTCTTCAAATGTATTTTTTGTTATAAATCGGTGAACTACAACATTTTGATGTTGACCAATACGATATGCACGATCGGTAGCTTGAGCCTCCACCGCAGGATTCCACCAAAGATCATAGTGAATAACGTGATTTGCCGCTGTTAAATTAAGACCTGTTCCAGCGGCTTTGAGGGTGAGTATAAAAATATGATATTGTTTTTGATTTTGAAATTTTTCAATCATAACCTTACGTTGCTCCAATGTGCAACCGCCGTGCAAAAACAATGGTTTTCGTCCAGTGGCATCGGCTATCATTTTCCAAAGCATTTCTCCCATTTCTTTAAATTGAGTGAAAATCAATGCTTTTTGACCATTTTGAATTATAGATTCAACCAACGAAAGAAGAATTTCAGATTTTCCAGAAAGCGATGCACCATGGTCTGAATTTTTTAAAAACAATGCTGGATGGTTGCAAATTTGCTTTAATGCCAAAATCATTTGTAAAATAAGACCTTGGCGTTTAAAAAGCGATTGTTGATTAACTGCATTAACACCTTTTATTTCGTTAAGTGCTTCTTCTACAGTCTGTTGATAAATAGCAGCCTGACTTGCTGTTAGTTGTACATACTCGTTTTGTTCTATTTTGTCGGGAAGATCCGAAATAATTGATTTGTCGGTTTTTAAACGTCGCATCATAAAAGGTGCAGTTATTTTTTTTAGTTTTTCGGCTCTTGTTTTATCTCCAAGGTTTTGTATTGGATTGGCGTATGTTTCTGAAAACCTTTTTGCAGACCCCAAATAACCACTATTAACAAAATTCATAATACTCCAAAACTCCGATAATCGATTTTCTACTGGCGTTCCAGATAGCGCAACTCGTACATCTGCCGACACTGAAATAACTGCTTTTGATTGCGCAGATGCCTGATTTTTTATATTTTGAGCTTCATCAATTATCATAACAGCCCACTTTATTTTTTTTATTTTTTCTACATCGAGCCTCATAAGCCCATAAGTGGTGAGCATAATGTCGGAATTAAATTTTTTTATATCTCTATCATGGCCGTGATATGTAAAAACAGAAATTTCGGGAGAAAACTTCTCAAATTCGCTCAACCAATTGCTGACAAGCCCAGTTGGAACAACTACAAGCACTTTTTTGTTTTTAAATACCCCGTCATTTTTTAATTTTTGCAAAAAAGTGATAGTTTGTAAAGTTTTTCCCAAGCCCATATCATCGGCGAGAATGCTTCCAAAACCAAGTTGATAATTTTTGCATAGCCAATTAAAACCACGTTGCTGATATGGGCGAAGGCTTGCATTAATATTTTGTGGTACAGTAATTTCTGGCTGTGAACGTAATTTATTTACTATTTTTTTAACGTTTTCATCAATTTGTACAGGTGCCCCATCGTAAGATTCGCAAAGAGCACTTTGTAAAATTTGTGCTGACGAAAGTTTTGCCTTGCTTTCAAGATTCTTTTTTATACGCTCAATATCAGAAGAATTTATGTAAAAATAGTTTTGCTTTATTTTAATAAGACCATTAGCAGCATCAGAAAGTTTTAAAAATTGCTCAAAACTAATAAGATTATCTCCCAAGGCCACCTGCCAATCAAAATCGAGAAGTTCGTCTAACCTAATATACGACTTAGAATTGTTTTGCTTACCAACAATTTTAAGGCTTACCTTTGGTCTTGCAATATTTTGTAGTGATTTTGGCAACAAAATTTCAACGCCAAGCAAACGGAGCGATGGCGCAACTGAATACAAAAAATGCGTCAGTTGTTCCAAATTATAAATTAATGGTTTTTGCGCATCTTGGTTAATATAGTTTTGACAACCTTCTAAAAACGATGCTGTTCGACTAATTTCTTTTAAAACTTTAAATTTTATGCCATCATACTTTGGCAACGTAAGTATATCGTGCAATGTAACATCTGTTTTTTTTATGTTTACAGCAATATCAATATTAAAATGTGATTGTTCTGCCTCGTTGACAATTATTTTAAAACTATATTGATGAGTGTCGAAAAAAAGTGTATCAAACCAAGCTTTTATGCTTGCTGGTATTTCTTTTTCGCCAGCTTGATTAAACGTTTCTTGTATAAAACCAAATAAAAAGCATAAAATTTTATCATTTTTATCTGGTTTTGCAAAATTCTTTACAAAAAAATCCAACAACCAAGAAACGCTTAGACCTACAGACTCTTTTACCTCAGTAAATTTGCTTGTTTTGCCAGTCTGTGCGGTAATAAAACCATCAGGCATATTGTATTCCAAATCAGAAATTACATTTCCAACAGCTTTATCAATTCTTACAGCAAAAAATTTTGCAAAATATTTTTTATTAGAATACTTGAAAATAGCTGGCGCAAAATTACCGCTTGAAAGAATATACAAACTACACAAAACCAATTGATTAAGAGCAAACACCGTAGGATGATAATCTTCGAGATAATCTGGCGGTATAGTTAATATTTGCCAAAGAAAATCTTCGGGATTCCATAATTGCCCTGTTTCAACTTCCAATAGTTTGGCATTACAATCTTTATCTATTTCAAGTTTAAATGCAGTATCTTTATCAATAATTTTATTTTCATCTTTAATATAAATAGACTCAATAAAATCTGATTTTTTATCAAGTATTTTTTTTACAGATTTAGCCACGCGAGATATTTCAGACTCATATTTTTTTATAAAATTAGAACTTTGATAAAACGGTGTATCGCATGGCAAAATATTACATATCGACTGAATATTGTCGGCAATAAGTGAAAAATCTACACGTAAAAAATTATAATTTGAATCAACACTCTTAGATTCTTTTTTTTGTGGTTTTTCGAGCAACAATTTTACGTCTGGCACTTCTATTATATCGCTTGAATCAATTGAAAAACCACGTTTTTTTAGTTCTTCTATCAAATCTATGCCGTGAATATTGAACACCAAAAACGGATTTGTGTCAATTTCGCGACTTATAACATAAATAACAGCTGCCAAATGTTTGCACGGCACAGCAATATCGGGACAATCGCAGTGCATTTTAAAATCTTTCCACTTTTCAGGAAAAACTTTCAATCCTACATTGTTTGCAATTTCAAGAATTTCGGGATCAAGTTCTCTGTTCAAAAGTTTTGAAATAATAGTTTGTTTTTCGCCAAGTTTTTTCATAAAAACCTCAAACTTGTCCTCATCAAACTCTGGAACAGAAATTTTTACAAAATAATTTAGTGTTCCAAGCACGGTGGCGGTAATTTGATTTCCTTTTATTTCAATTTTTTTTACTTTTCCAGCCTTAGCATACGACGCACCACGAGGAATTCTATTAGCATGGTCTATATTAGTTAATGCGTTGAGCCATTTTTCTCCCCACCATGTTTTCCCAAAATATTTTGCCATTTTTATTCGGTTTATATTTTTTAGGCGGCAAAAGTATATGTTTTTAATCAAATATTAAAGTTTTGAAAGTTATTTTTCAGAATATCTTATTATTAACATTTTTTGGTCAATAATGAAAAAAATGTATCTTATTGTTTTACAAAATAAAATCTACAAAAATCTACAGCAATTTCATTTAAACGGGCGGACACGCAGGAAAGACTGGCTTGACATTATCCAAATCGAAATAAATTTCATTTAAACGGGCGGACACGCAGGTCCGCACCCTACACATCATTCTATTTTAGCCAACTCTTGTTCATAATATTGAAAATCACCATTTTTGTAGGGGCAGGCCTATGTGTCCACCCACATTGATGTAGATTCAAATGAAATTGACGTAACAAAAATCTATTTTCCTCGTAAAAAAATTGCACAATCAAAAAAAACAAATATTTTTGCAAAGATTTACCAATATAATTTTACGCCTAAGAAATGAAAAATTACTTATTACTTTTGATAATGATTGCATTTTGGGCAACATCTTGTCAAAATAGAGAAACTACAATCCAAAATTTTGTCAAAGTAGAAAACGGACGGTTTACACGCTCTGGAAACCCATATTATTATGTTGGAACAAATTTTTGGTACGGAGCAATTCTCGGTTCTGAAGGACAAGGTGGCGACCGCGAAAGACTTGCCCGCGAGTTGGACGAAATGAAACGTATCGGCATCGACAACCTAAGAATCCTTGTCGGTTCTGACGGTGAGCGTGGGTTCAAAACCAAAGTGGAACCAACATTGCAAATAGCCCCCGGTGTCTATAACGACACAATTTTAGCAGGACTCGACTACCTCTTGATGGAGATGGGCAAGCGCAACATGGTGGCGGTGCTTTACCTCAACAACTCTTGGGAATGGAGTGGCGGTTACGGGTTCTACCTCGAACACGCAGGAGCTGGCAAACAACCTCGTCCAGATGACGTTGGCTATCCCGAATTTATGAAAGCAATGTCGCAATATGCAACCAACGAAAAGGCTCATCAACTGTTTTACGATTATGTACGTTTTATCATAACACGCACCAACCGTTACACTGAATTGAAATATACCGATGACCCAGCCATAATGTCTTGGCAAATTGGCAACGAACCGCGCGCTTTCTCAACTGAAGCATTGCCTGCATTTGAAAAATGGCTTGCCGAGGCTTCCGCTCTTATTCGCTCGTTGGACGGCAACCATTTAATTTCTGTTGGCAGCGAAGGCTCTTGGGGTTGCGAAAACGACTTAAGTAGTTGGGCGCGTATTTGTGCCGACAAAAACATCGACTACTGCAACGTCCATCTGTGGCCATACAATTGGGGTTGGGCAAAACCCGATTCGCTCATCGAACATCTTCCAAGGGCATACAAAAACACAAAAGAATATATCAACCAACATCTTTCAGTTTGTGATTCTATTAACAAACCGCTTGTTATGGAGGAATTTGGCTACCCTCGCGATGGTTTTAAATTCGACTTAAATACACCCACCAACGGACGCGATGGTTATTACAAATATGTTTTCTCGCTTGTTGCCGACAACGCCGAATCAGATGGAAAATTTGCTGGTTGTAATTTTTGGGGTTGGGGCGGATTTGCAAAACCACTTCACGAACAATGGCAAGTTGGCGATCCTTACACCAACGACCCAGCTCAAGAGGCTCAAGGCTTAAACTCTGTATTTGTTTCAGATAAATCTACTCTCGAAGTTATCAGTTCTCAAGTTGAGAGAATGAAAAATGTAAAGTAGAAAAAATTTGATGTTTAATTCAACAAAATACAACCATATTTCCCTAAAATAATGGATATAAACGGATTGTTTGAACAGCAGTTTTCAAAAAGCGAGTATTTTAAAAAGACATTCGACAATTTAAAAAACGTAATAACACGCAAAATAAAAATTGAAGATTTTTACTATGTTTTACAATTCAACCCAGCACGCATACGTTCTACAACTGCAAAAACAGATGCTAAGGTTGATAAAAACACATGTTTTCTATGCCCCGACAACCGTTTTCCCGAGCAGATAGCAATGGAATATAATCAAAATTACAACTTGCTAATCAATCCGTTTCCAATTTTTTCGCAACATCTTACCATTGTTGACAAACGACACACACCACAAACATTTAGCGGAGAAGAAATAGAGTTTTTAAAAATGGCGCAATTATTAAAAGGTTCGGTTGTATTTTACAATGCACCAACATGTGGTGCCTCCGCACCATTCCATCGCCATTTTCAATCGGGAGATATTACACAAATGCCTGTTTTTAAGCAAATTAACATTTTTAAGCAAAAATATTCGCTACATTGTTATAAAACCGACAATGTTGAAGTACATAAGATTTACGATTCAACACGCCGTTTTATAATAATAGAAACCACAAATTTAGAAACTGCCGCAAAAACTATTACATCAATCGAAAACAGCATCAAATTGATTTACAATGCACATGAAGCAGAGGCTAACATCGGTGCAACGTTTTTAAATGGTAAATATACAATAACAATTTTCCCGAGAGAAAAACATCGACCCTCACAATATTTTGAAACTCCACCGCACAAAATTACAATAAGCCCCGGATTTGCAGATATGGCTGGAATAATTCCATGTGCGGTGGAAAGCGAATTCCACAAAATTTCTGACCACGACATCATAAGCATTTTCAACCAAGTAACGGCAAGTGAAGATAAATTTCGCGACATTGACATCACAAATTGTTAATATTGCGCCGCGATTCAATTTCCACCGTACGCAAAAAATCCTTGTAAAAATTGTTTTTGTTTATGGTATCTTGCGATGGATTGTTGTCGCTATTGCCAACCCAACGCCTACAAACATATAGTGGTTCAAAAATACGACTTAGTCGATAGTTGCGAGTTATTTTAATGGCAGCAGCATAATCTTCACCATAACTAACGTTGGGCAACGGATTTTGTCGAAGTAAAGGCGTAAAAAAACATCTTGGAGCACCTAATCCATTAATTCTCAAAGCATTATTATGACCGTTTTCTTGTGTCCATTCGCTGTGATTAATAACACCGGGTGGAAGTGGATTGAGGTTAAAATCAGCAAGTTGATAACTTCCAATCAACATAGCACATTTGTCGCTAATAAATTTGTTGGCAATTTTTTGCAATACATTTTGGTCGATATAAAGGTCATCGCTATCAAGTTGTACAGCAATAGCACCACACTTAGGATTATTAACTGCAAAATTCCAACACCCACCTATGCCGAGGTGTAGGTCTGTTGGTATTAAGTGTACCAATTTATCGGGATTTTCTGTTAATATTTTTTTGATTTCTAACCCAGTGTTATCGGTGGAATGATTATCTACAACAATAACATTATATTTAAAATTTGTTTGTTGGTTTAATGCAGACCTAATAGCATCTCCAATGGTTTTTTCTCGGTTTTTAACAGGTATAATTACAGAAATAAAGTTTTCAAATTCAGCAACTTTATTATCAAAATTTTCAATTGCTAACGTTCTTTCTGGTAAATAAGCACCTATAAATTTAAGATAATTTGTAAAAACATTTTCGGCTTCCATTTGATAGTTACGATTTTTTGGATCAACATACGAAAAGTTTTTTGACTCAAAATCATCATTAACACTTTTGCAAACTGTGTACATTGGTTGAGGAATATGTACAATTTTTCCACCATTGGCAGCTATTTGAAGCCTAAGTGCATAAAAACCAGCTAATTTTATGTCATCAGATAGTTGTTTTAATGCTTTTTTTGCAGCATCTGTTCTAATAATTACGCAAAAACCAAAGTCGAAATCATCACGCACCGACCCAAATTGATATTCACAAAGATTTACACGCTTGGGTTTATTATCTGAAATAGAAATAAAATCAGAATAGCAAATATCAACATTTAAAGTTTCCAAAAAATATTCAAATTCTTGGTCAAAGGGAATAATATTTGCATCAGAAAAAATAAGAGCGGCATATTTAGTATCAACATTTTGGAATAAAGTTCTATAATGTTCAATGCCACTGCCGTTTATACGGGTAAAAAATATGTTTTTCATTTTCCTTGTATCTAAAATTTAATGCAAATATGTGCATTATAATTGTTGAGTTGAAAAAAAAACATGGATTTTTGATTTTTTTGAAAAAAAAATTTTGTTTATAAAAAAAAGTCCGTACATTGCTAACGGAAAAATAAAAGCAACTTAATACTAATTTAAAAACTCTACATTATGGCTAATGTTACAATACCACCGAAATCTCGTATGGAATGGGCAAAGCTGATAACGGGAGAAATAGAACACGAATTTAAAAACTATGTCCTTCAATTAAGGATTTATCAAATGCGTAAGGATATAGCCCGTGGAAAAATCACCGTAGAACGCGCTGTTGACGATTTATACGAACTTAGTGCAAAATATTCGCTTGCCGTTCAGGCAGATTTTAAAGCAATTTTTAAATCTTGGTAGAAATGAAAAATAAATTATACACAATAAAAGAAGTAACTGATTTTATCAATCAGGGGAAAGTGATGCTTCTTACGGGAAGTGACAAAACGTTGGCACACCTTCCCAAAGGTAAATGGATTGCTGGTACGGGTCCGTATGTTATGGATGGCATTGGAAAAATAAATGCAGACGGCTACGGCATAAAAGGAAAATTTGACCAAAAAGCAGGTCCATACGTTGTAGAACAAGCACAACCGTCCGAACTTATATTTGTTGACGATTTTACAGACTACGCAGAAGAAGTTCGTATTGAAGAACTTGACGAAAATAATATTCATGAAATAGCAAAGCGTGGATACGAAAACGGTTTTGTTGTTGTTACTTTTCCAATAGAATCTAAAGTTTACACCGAATTTGCAAACAATTCGCTCAACTACGAAGATATATTCAACAATCCAGTTGTTGGTTATGTTTCAGGTTGCTTGTTTGAAGATATTGGTAAAGTTCGTCCCAAAATAGCAACAGGAATCAATGGTAAATTAACGGATAGTAAAGCAGCTGTAATGTATATAAAATTGCCTGCTAACAAAATTGCAAGAACCGAAATTATGAATTTCGATACTATTAATCCAGATTCGCCTCAAATTGTATTCCCAAAAACTTCGTTTGTACAAACCGACTGCACAGTTGACGGTAAACCTGCAAACATTGCTGACGTATTGGAAAGTATTAAAGCAAAAATCGGATATTATCCACAATTGATAACCGACATGAACGGCGCACTTGTAAATCGTGATATAAAAATTGTTGATTTGCAGAAAAAAGAAGTTTCGTTTTTCTCGCCAGTATATGAAGGCGATGTGTATGCTCGTGTAAAAGAAAACGACAACTATCAAAAATGTTTCAACGACCAACTTGTAAAAAAGAAAAATGTAATTGCATGTTTTTCATGTGCAAGTTACTTCATGGCAGGAAAATTTGAAGGTAAAACAATTGATTTCAATGGCGTTTACGCTTTTGGCGAAATTGGATACCAACTTCTTAACAAAACAATTGTAACACTGGAAATTGACGAAGTATAAAACTATCAATAAATTGAATTTTTAAATTAATAATTAAATACAGCACATGGCTGTCCAAAAAAAGGATGCAGTGTATTTTGTTACGTTTGAGTAATAAGCAATGTTATCCACACTTAAAGTTAACTTTTTGGATAGCCATGTGTTATTTTTATTTAATGTTTCATAATAAAAAATGTTACCAATATCACAACAAACTCTTGACGAAAACATAAAAAAACTTGGTGTAGCCAGCGAGGATAAAATATCAATCCGCGAAACAGTACGCCTTGCCAATATGCTCGAAAAAGCATCTGGAGAAAAATTTATACGCTTTGAAATGGGCGTTCCAGGACTAAAACCGCCACAAATAGCCATTGAAGCCGAACATGAGGCTAATCTAAAAGGACTTGGAGCAATTTATCCACCAGTAAATGGCATCGATGAACTAAAAATAGAGGCATCCAAATTTGCAAAAAATTTCATAAACATAAACGTTCCACCAGAATGTTGTTTACCAGCCACAGGAAGTATGCAAGGTTGTTTTGCCGCTTTTATGGTGGCAAATCGTACAGATGCCAAAAAAGGTAAAACATTATTTATAGATCCAGGATTTCCTGTCAACAAGGCTCAACTTAGGGCATTGGGCATGGAATATTATTCGTTTGACGTATATAACTATCGCGGACAAAAACTTGAGTCAAAACTCGAAGAATTTTTAAGTTGCGGCGATGTATCAACCATACTTTACTCATCACCAAACAATCCATCGTGGATAAACTTTACCGACGAAGAATTGCAAATTATTGCACGCATGGCCAACAAATACAATGTTATTGTATTAGAAGATCTTGCATATTTTGGAATGGACTTACGTCGCGATATATCAACACCAGGTCAACCACCATATAATCCTTCGGTAGCAAATTATACTGATAAATATATAATTCTACTTTCGGGAAGTAAATCTTTTAGTTATGCAGGACAACGAATTTCGGTAATGATGATTAGTCCAGCAGTTTTCAATTCAAACTATCCCGACTTGTTGAAGTATTTTGGTAATGCAAATTTTGGACACGCAATGATATTCGATGCGCTTTACACACTTTCCACCGGAACAACACACAGTGTTCAATGTGGATTTGCAGCCATTTTGAGAGCTTGCAACAACGGTGAATATAATTTTGTAAACGATATTAGAGAATATGCAAAGCGTGCAAAATTTTTAAAAGAACAATTTTTGAACAATGGTTTTTCAATTGTTTACGAACTTGATGGACAAGAACCCATTGGCGATGGTTTTTATTTTACAGTAAAATACCCCGGTTTAACAGGTACACAATTGATAAAAAAACTTTTGCGTTATGGCATTAGTTCAATTGGCTTAAATATCTGCGGTAGCGAGCATACCGATGGTTTAAGAATTTGTGTATCACAACTTTCGGAAGATTTGTTTCCCGTTATTAAAGAACGACTTGAAAAATTTCACAACGGTAATTAATAATAGTAAAATTAACAGAAACCACGTATTTTTGTTATACAAACATACGTGGTTTCTGTTTTCTAATTGATTGGCTACATTACAATCAATTAGCCATCAAAAAACTCTTTAAAAACGGATTAATATTGCCATCAAGAACAGATTGAACGTCCGAGGTTTCGTAGCCAGTACGAAGGTCTTTTACCATTTTGTATGGTTGCATAACATAACTACGAATTTGGCTACCCCACTCAATTTTTTTCTTATTTCCCTCTATTTCAGCCTGTTTTTCACGTTTTTTCTCCATTTCTATTTCATAGAGATGCGATTTTAGAATGCGAAGAGCATTTTCGCGGTTGGTACCTTGGCTACGGCTTTCGGTGTTTTCCACAGTTATGCCAGTGGGTATGTGCTTTACTCTAACGCCAGTTTCCACTTTGTTGACATTTTGTCCTCCAGCACCACTACTTCTGAACGTATCCCACTCTAAGTCCGACGGGTTAATATTTATTTCTATGCTGTCGTTTATCAACGGAACAACATAAACCGATGCAAAAGTTGTTTGGCGTTTACCTTGTGCGTTAAAAGGAGAAATTCTCACCAATCGGTGAACACCGTTTTCGCCTTTGAGCCAACCAAACGCATAATCACCCGAAATTTGTAACGAAACAGTTTTAATACCAGCTTCATCGCCATCTAAAATATGTGTTATAGAAGTTTTAAAACCATTATCTTCAGCCCAACGTAAATACATACGCATTAGCATAGAAGCCCAATCGTTGCTTTCTGTGCCGCCTGCGCCTGCGTTAATCTTCAATATTGCGTCAAGCGGGTCTTCTTCTTGGCTCAACATGTTTTTAAACTCAAGATTTTCAATTAAGGTTAAAGCCTTGTTGTATTGTTGGTTAAAATCATCTTCTACATTTTCGCCTGTTTCCGCAAACTGTACAACAACTTCCAAATCATCTACAGCAGTTGCTGCTTCATCGAAATCAGAAACTTGTTTTTTTATGTCTGAAATTTCTTTTAAAAACAGCTCCGCTTTTTTGGCATCATCCCAAAAACCAGAAACTTCGGTTTCTTTTTGCTTTTGGCTTATAATATTTTTTTTGTTGTCGATGTCAAAGATGCCTCCTTAACTCGCCGAGTCTATTTAAGAGATCTTTATATTCCTCTGTCATTTTTAGTATGGAATTATTTATCTTATTTTTGTAATTGAGCCGTCTATGTTAACTTTTACAATATTTGACGGCTGAGCTTGTCTGTGATCGTCTTGTCTATATTTTACAGTATAATCAACGGCTTTGATAATTTCTGAATCTATTTGCGAAAAATTGCTTGATGGCGGCATACCAGAATAGTTTGCCGATGTAGAAACTATTGGTCGTCCGAAGTCTGAAATAAGCGTTCTGCAAAATTCATCGTTTGGTATTCTTATTCCTATGCTACCATCAGCAGCCAACAAATTTTTTGCAATATTTTTTGCATTTGGATAAATAACGGTAAGTGGGCTTTCGGCTTCGTCCATAAGATCAACGGCTTGAAATGGCACTTTTTCCACATACTCTTGTAGCATTATAAAATTGCTAACAAGAATAATCATACTCTTATTTTCGGGACGGCGTTTTATTTGTGAAATGCGTTCCACCGCACTCGGATTTGTGGCATCGCACCCCAACCCCCATACTGTATCGGTTGGGTAAAGTATAACATTTCCCCCTTCTAACGCGTCGAGGGCAAAAGCGAGGTCTTCCTGCATGTTTTTTTGTATAGTTAGTTTTTGCAAAAATAAAACTTATTAACGAGAAAAAAACAATTTTTTTAATTTTAATTTTTAACCAGCACATTCAACCACGACAATTTAATTTGAAAAATTTTCTCACTCGAATTATACTAACTAATACAAAACAGTAGAGAATTGTGAATTGTCAATTAAGAATTGTTAATTATGAATTGTCAATTAAAAAAGAGGGCATTGCCACGCTTGATGATAATACTGGTGATTGCTACAAAGGACAGATAAGGCGGACAGACTGACCGTAGTAACGGATGTCGGGGTCGTAGTCATTCGGATAGACGTAGGCAGAGCTGAAGTAGACGCACCACGCACCGCTACTGCCATAGGCGGACGACGACCAATAGTAGCCGCCTGAACCCAAGCGGTCCACCAACGTGCCCTCGCGGAAGCCAGCGCAAGGAAGGAACACCGCTCCTGCGGTCTCCAACGTTGACCAATTCTCTGATGAAATCTCATTTGTAGTAAAAGCAGCATTAGTTGTATTATAACTGCTCAATGTGTAGGTTTCTGTATTCCAATTATCGGGAAGAAGGATTATGCCACTGACTCCATTGACGCTCGCCTTGACATAACTATTATCTCCTCGGCTGTTGAACAGATACGACCATTCCGAAGTGCTGAGGGTCTGCCATTTTTCTCCGATGGTGGCATTGCCTGTAAAATCTCCACTCTCTACGGTTGAGAGATAGTCGTTGTAGTCTGTTGAGGTGTTTGTCGGAGTTTGTTCTTCTAACCACATGCCCCAACCGAAAAGGTCAATGTAGCCGTCGTAGCTATCTGATATGTTGCTATTAGCATCTCCAATGTAATCCCACTGATTCTCTGCAAACCGCCATGTTTTATTCTTGCAATGGTACTGCAAGTTACCCTTGGAGAATCTTACGGTCTTACTTGACGATACAGAGAATACACCTGCGATGCAGTTTTTGGGAACAATCTCTGACCATTGCGCTTTGAGGGTAAGATTAGCGGTAACGGCTGTGGTAAAGTCGTACTCAGAATCACCATTGTACCATGCATAAAATGTGTAGCCGTCCTTGGTCGGGTCTTCGGGTTTGGAGGCAGTTTTGCCATCCTCTACTTCTTGGGCTGATACTTCACTGCCGCCATCACTATCGAAAGTAATAGTAAACTTTGCTTTTTCTCCCTGCTGGTTTTGGGTATTGGTCGTATCGTTCTGCGCTGTGTTGTTGGTGTCAACAACTGGGTCGTCTTTATCCTTATGACACGATGAGCCAAGGAGCATGCCTGCACATAATAATGCGCTCAGCAATAGAATTTTTGATTTAATCATAATTTAAATTAAAAAAATTAAACAAAAATCCCTTGAGGAGCGGAGTTCTGTGAATCCGTTCCTCAAGGGATTAAAATATGATATAGTGGCGCAAACGCCACCGAAATTTCAAGGTGTTTAAAGTTGTATTGATGCGATGCGCAAGATTTGTGCCATTTTTGTTATTCTATTGAGTTAATTTTCAATTAATTGCAATACAAAGTTGATAATAATTTTTGAACTGACAAAATTTTGAGTGTTAAATTTTGGAGAGTTCGTCGGGAGAAAGACCAGAATATTTCGCAACAAGGTCTATTGACATACCATCTGCAAGCATCTTGTGCGCTGCATCAATGGCTTTTTGTTTTGCGCCCTCGGCTCGTCCCTCTGCACGTCCTTCTGCACGCCCCTCTGCTCGTCCTTCTGCTCGTCCTTCAGCACGACCTTCGGCACGTCCTTCAGCGCGTCCTTCTGCTCGTTCATTCGACATAGCATTTCTTTGCGTCATAACTTCAAGCAAATAATCTTCGTATGCATAAAGATCACCATCTGAATAGGCAGAACGCTCAACAATTTCTAACGCTTGATTGATTTCGGGGTTTTCGA
>CALFIU010000190.1 GCA_937877455.1 uncultured Bacteroidales bacterium | reverse complement strand
TGCTTTTATTGTCCGAAAATGGCTTTTATATTTCGATTCCCAGTTGGAATTGAAACTATATTATAAATCAATAAATTAAAGCAAATTTACCCATTTTTTTACCTAATTTTTTAAAATTCGTCGCTCAAATAACAAATATAGTCGCCTGTATATCCGCGTGGGTATTGAAGAAAATTTACCTACTTAAACTTTGGAACCCCATTATTAGTACCAAAAAAAGTAGGGGTATTGTATCCGCCGACAGCTGAAAATGCAACAAATTGCGAAAATGTTGGATAACCATCTGTTTCTCCAGCGTACCTTGCACCGAAAAAACACCACAGAGAATTTGGACGCGCCAAACCTATAACAATACATTCTCTATTTGGAGTGTATGTTAATATTTCTTTTAAAACTTTTTTCCAAAATGTTTCTCCTCCTTCTGTGTTACCAGGTGTTAAATCCGTATACGATAAAACTTTTTGAAGAACACAAAAACAAGGCAACTCAAAATAACCATCATAATCAAGCCCAGCCATAAAACTACCACCAGCGTAATACGCAAACGGTGGATTTTTGTAATTATTGGGATTTGAAATATATAAACCGACTGAATTTTTGCCGCGATTTTCTATCGATATTCCCGTATCTTGTCCCGTCCGTGTTATAACTTGTAAACTTGTATCGTGATGGCTGCCACCGCGGTTGTCTAAAACCATTTCGCGCCCCTCGTAACAATCCGCGTAAAATTTCGCGATGCCGATTCCGTCGTTGTACTCTGTATAAGCCGCGATTGCTCCTATTTTATCATTATCGTTTCCACTAAAAAATTCGCTTGACGTCTTCCCGATTACAGACATAAACATAGATATAACACCGAGGTTGTCCGGTCTTACTATGTCGCCGCCACCGTTGAAAAATCCAACAATATTATTATTTTGATTTCTTATTTGGATTGTGCCGTCGCTTGCTAATTTTGCGTATTTCCAATAGCCGCCCGATATTGCATCACCGTTTGCTAAAACTTTAAAAGGTGCTGCGTATTTGTGCGCAGCACCGCTCCAGTAGCGGATTGGAATATCTTTTCCGTCTGATATAGTTTGCCCGCTTTCGCTACTGCTGAGCCGCCATTCTGCACTTTCTTCGTCTGCCCTCAAACACACCGCCGCAAAAATAACATTGCCACTATCTACATAAAATTTAAATTCTGTATAAAAATCTTGGTCTACTATATTATTCTCTAATTTTATAACATATTGTTTCCATTCTGTTGTTGGAAAAAATGAGATTTCACGGTCATTAGTTCTATATGGATAATCCATTGCTATTACAGTAAATTTGCTATTATTTGATACCCCCCTCGCATAAAAACTTAATGTTGCTATTTCATCGTTAGTGTTGAGATATACACCGTTGACGGAAAAGGCAGATTTCCCAGCACTTTGTTGAACCGTCGTAAAAACATTATCAAAATTATAATCAACTTTTGTTGCGGAATTTTCAATCGAAAAATCCGTATTAAAAAATTGACTACCCTCGAATAAATTAAAACCTGGTGTTGTTATTTCGCCGCTTATTCCAGCCTTTGCGTTGTCGGTTGAGTCTCCAACCATAACGGTTTCTGAAATTAAACCATCCTTAAAATAGAATGTGCCGCCAAAAATTCCATTATCCAAATCCATGTATGTGTTGCCGTCCGCGGACTGAATACGACCAGTTTTTATAAACCGACCGTTAATTGTGCTTGCTCCGTATGTTAGAGCCACGTTCCGTGCTGCTCTGTCGTTTTCGCTGTCGTAAATCTCGGATGTTAGCGTACCTATCAAAAAATAATAATACGTTTCATCTTCGTCAACAATATGTTGAGCCGTGTCATAAATTATTTCGCCGCTGTTGCCTGTAATTTGGCATTTTGCGTAAATGTAATAAACTGAATTTGCTTGTAAATTGGCCGCTGTTTTTTCTCCCAAATTCCATGTTCTTACGTCGGGAGCTTCAATAGTATAATGTTCTAAAACGCCCGATGTATTATGGACCACGGCAGTGTTGCCCCCATAATTTGGTTCAATCGTCAAATTTTTTAATGTAAATTGTTGTGAACGCGCGCCAACCGCCAGCATTGTTGTTTCGATACTTGCGGGTTTTATCTTTTCTGAATAATAATTACCTTCGGGATCAAAAACCGCATTTAAAACTTCTTGCGTTGCCATCCAATTTCGCCGCGCGTTGTCCGTTGAGGTTTTGTC
>CALFIU010000189.1 GCA_937877455.1 uncultured Bacteroidales bacterium | reverse complement strand
GACTGATTTACAATGGAAAGTATGACGAATGCCGAAAGGTTATCTATGATGATATTAAAGGCGAAAACATTCCATTGTTCTAATTTAGAAATAATGCAAAATAACTATTGACAAACAAAGAGAAACGAGCTATATTATACATAGTAAACATCATACACAAAGCAAAGGAGGAAATAATTATGGCAGCAAATTTTGAAAGTGGATTCAGTGCAAATGGGATTGTTCCGTGGCATGGACTTGGGGAGATCATTCAGGATGCTCCGACATCTGAAGATGCTATCAAACTCGCAGGACTTGATTGGGATGTTATTCCGAAACCTATCTATGACGAGTTTGGTTGTGAACTTCCGGGGTACAAGGTCAATATGAGATCCAGTGACAACACGGCGCTCGGCATCGTAACTGATCGTTATCGTATCGTGCAGAACAGTGAAGCGTTCGCATTCACGGATGAGCTTCTTGGTCATGGCGTAAGGTACGAGACAGCTGGAAGTCTTGCATCTGGTAAGCGTGTATGGATGCTTGCACGGATGGAAAATACAACCATTGCAGAGGAAAATATTGATCCGTTCCTCGTATTTACAAATAGTCATGATGGAACTGGAGCCATCAGGGTGGCGATCACGCCTGTCCGTGTCGTGTGCCAGAATACTCTCAATCTTGCACTCGATCAGGCGAGTCGGCATTGGTCTTGCGTACATAAGGGAGACATTCAGAGTAAGCTCGAAGAGGCAAGGTTCACACTTTCAAGCGCGGAAAAATACATGGAGGCGCTTGAGGAAGAGTTCGGCGAATTGAAACTCAAGAAAGTCACCGAAGCACAGGTCAGAAGCATGACGGAAAAACTTCTGGAGATTGAGTTTAATAACCTGTTTAACAAGGCGCTGAAAACTGGAAAGATTGTTGATTTTAAAGAGCGTTTACGTCAGCAGAAGTATGAGGACAAACTTAACACAAAGCGTAATGACATTCTTACAATCTACCATGATAAGCCCGATCTTGTAGGAACTGAACATAGCGCATTCAGGTTTATCAATGCGGTGTCAGATTATGCGACGCATACAGAGGATCATAAGCAGACGAGGAACTATCAGGAAAATTTGTTTATGAAGGTCGCAGACGGACACAGCATGATTGACACAGCATATAAACTTGCACTCGTAGCATGATAACATGGGCGGTCACATGATCGCCCTATTCTTTTGCAAGGAAGGAGATTAACTATGTGGATTGTATCTGCGCAGCGTGGCTCAATCAGGCGCGTTATAGAAAGATTTGAAACAGAAAACGAAACTATATTGTTTTGCGAAGATAGAAACTGGCAGTATTATTTTGCCGTATATAATTTAACCGCGAGGCTTACTATCAGGTTTGACGATCGAAAGGAGAATCTATGACAAAGGGCGAAGTGTTAAAGCAAGTATATGATCTGTCCGTGAATGGAAATTTTAATCACGAAACTGGATGGTCGTTTTCAAAATTCAAATCGTATGTAGCAGAAAAATTCAATTCTGAAAAACGACAATCTATTATCATGGAGATCGAGTTGCCAGATGGATGGTGGTATTTATCTATTCTAAAAGTAAAGGATGAACTATGGGATTATTATATTCCAGACACAAGGGAAGAAAACGACAGGATATATAATGAAATAGTGAAGGAACTGGAAAACAGTAAACAGAATATATATGATCTATAAGGAGTGTATCAGCACTCCTTTTTGAATTGTAACTTATTTTAAGTTACAAACAAAATTAGTTTTCCAAAATTCGGAAAATCTGTAGACGCTGGCGCAGATAAGGATAGTTTTTGAAAATCAGAAAAATTTGCTAATAAAATACCAGTTTTATTGAATTTTCAAAAACATAAATAGGCAGAAATAGTACCTTAACTCATGCCAATAAAATTTTTTCTGAAAAATAATGCAAGATAAGTATTGACATCGCGTAAACCATATGTTATATTATAGTAAAACAAGTACACAGGCACATGAAACGAAAGGAGAGTATAAAAATGCCACGAAGAGAAATTCAGGTCATGACTTATAATGATTGGGAGGAATTAAACAATGATGTCAGGCATCAGAAGCGCATGAATTACATAAGAGCCAACAAGAGGATGGCTTCATACTACAAAAGACAGAGATTGATGGGTTACATTCTTATTATCATCGGGCTGATTTCTGTTATCATCGGATGTGCTAATGAATATGGGCTTGTGAATACGCTCGGCATTTTCGTTTTTGGTGTTGGCGTATATTGCCTGTTCACAAAAAGAATGATATATATAGATAGGTATTATCTTGAGTGTCAGGATAGACTAAGAAACGTTATTTGAGGAGGAAATGCTATGGAATATATAATCACAGTTACAAAAGAAAATGATCGCAGAGTCATAAGCCGACATGCCAATCTTGACGATGCACTTTCCGCAGGAAAATCCATTTATGAAAAATCAAATCGAGGTGAAGTGGTTAGCTGCATTACTGGAAAAGTAAATGATGACGGGAAAATTGAAGGGCAGTATAAGCTCATTGAATCATGGTTTTGAAATAATGCTTATTATTATTAACAATAACATGGTTAATGTCTATAATAACGAACGTTAAGTAGTTTATAAATAATGCAAAATCATTCTTGACAGATAGTAAACATCATGCTATTATATCCATCAAAAGGAGGTATACAAATGAACTACATCACATTAGGGCAACTGTCAAACTTCATGTGGTATATACAGAGATTTCAAGTGAAAGATGATAAAGGAAATATCCTTTTCGATGGTGTAAATAGCGAGCTTCAGAGTGTTGTATATAAAGATATCCGCAATAGATGGGTTCGCGGATTTGGCTCGATTGATGATGTTTTGATTGTTACTATCATATAAATAATGCAAAATAATTAAGGAGGTATACAAATGAAATTTGGAATTTACGGAAGGGAATTTAAATCACTTGTTGACAGGATCGGAGGTATCGTTCCTAAGAGAACCGCGTTGCCAACATTGGAAACCGTCAAGATTTCAGCACATGATAATATGGTTGAATTTCAGGCGACAGATATGACGGATTATGCGACTATTATAACATATGCAAATGTCTATGAGGATGGCGCTGTTTGGGTTTATCTTTCCGATCTAAAAAAAGCACTTGCGATTACAGATGATTTGACAATTACAGCGGAGCATGGAAAACTTGATATTAGAAGCGCGAAAAAAAGTTATGAAATCCCATGTCACGATGATTATGAAGATACTTGGGCTACATTCCCTGTTATTGACAATAACAATATTCTCTGCCGACAAATGGACAATGAATTTTTGAAGCATCTTTCTGTAATTGATTGCGCACGATCAACGGAAAGTTCCAATATGATTATGACTGGTTTTTATCTCGATCTTATAAATCAAAAACTTGTCGCTCTGGACGGTTACAGAATCGGCATTGCAAAACTGCATGGGATGTTTGTGCCGAATAGTCCGTCACTTATTCTTAACGGCTCTGTATATACTTGTCTGAAAAGTCTTATCGGAAAATCCAAGGAGAAGTATATTGAAATTTATGCCGATAAAAAACATGTAAAATTTGTCGGCGAGGATTTTGAATACATTTCAAGATTGATGGATGGAAACTATTTCGACTATAAAAAACTGGTAGAGCCAGCCATTGAAAACAGTGAATATACATATAAAGTTAATCCGAAGGAGCTGTTTAAGATTTCCAAAGAATATTCTAAAGTTATATCATCAGATAATAAACTTCCGATGATTATTTATAACGTAAATGGTTCGGTAGCTACTGGTGTACAGGTTCAAAATTATCGCACATCCGATGTATTAGAAAGCGTTGAATGCGAGCATGGGATGAGCCATGAATGGCATGTTGGCGTAAATCCGCGTTTCATCGTGGACGCTTGCGCAGCCTTTAAGGATGAAGCGGAAATAAAAGGAAATTATAATTACAAAAATCCTATTATGCTTATTGATGAAACGTATGAATTTCTTATTCTTCCAGTCAATATTAACGATGTAGATGTTGAATTTGTCAAAAGGCAGGTGGCATAAATAAGACAAAATAATTGTTGCGAGGTTAGGGAAAGTGTGCTATAGTAAAATAAGTACATTTTCCTTAACCAAAGGTAGGTGATTGCATCATGAATAATGCAGAATTGATTTTAACTATACAAGATGAATATAATAAGAGAACACGGGAGGAAATTCTTGCCAATCTGAATATAGCAATTTCCCTTGGAAAATCCAAAGGGTTAGAGGTAGATAGGTATAGGGCGCTGCCTGAAATAACAAATCGTTCCAAGCATACAGTCATGTCTTGGTTCAATAGACCAGATAAAAAAATCCCGTTGATTGATCTTTGCATGGTGGCAAATTATCTTCACTACAATATTTTTGCGTTTTTTAAAACTAAAGAAAATTGCGAAGTAAGTGTTCAGGATTTCTTAATTGCAAATGATTATTATAACGAGCATTATCCTGTTGATAGCGCGGAAATTTTCATGCGTGCTTATGATATGCAGTACGATACAGACAAAAATATTGTGATTGATAATCTTGAAAAGTATTATGGCACGACAGAAGAATTACTATTACATCACTCGAATAAAAGACAGGTTAAAGTGATGGAAGTTTGCGAATGCACACAACATTCCTATTACGCTTGGTTTAATCGTAGTAGGATGAATGTCAGAATTCCTTTAATCGCACTTTGCAAATTAGCTGTGGCGGCTGATATTGATATTTTTGATTTGATGGCAGAATAGCGGAGAATTACTCTGCTATTTATGATATAAATAATACAAAATAACACGAAAGGGATTTGATAATGGCTAAGAAGCAATGGTATTTAAGGGTTGGGAATATCGTCAATATTCAAAAGGGAAAATATGTTGAACCTGAAGAAAAGAGAACATGGCTTGAAAAAGGCACAACCTTAGTTCTTGGATTTGATAAAAAATTACATTTTGGAAATATTAAGATGGATCTCCAGAAGAATATGAATATTATTGATGGCGTTTCCGCAACCGGGATGTCAGATTTTATTTATCACTCCCTGTTTGAAATCCTTCCTATGGAAGAAATCATGGAAGAATATGAACTTGATGAATATGAAATTAAAGAACAACTCGATGAAATCTTTACACAAATAGGCGCAATTCCAGATTAAAAATAATACAAAATAATTTGATATTGAAATATTATAAGAGGCAGTATATGGAGTATATGGAAGTGATATTAAAACCTGATTACAATGAATGCTGCGGATGCATTGACAGTCAGATTTTATCTAACAAAAGAAAGGAATGTAAAGAATGTAAGAAATTGAAAAATGCAATATTGCATAGTTTCGTATTTGAAAAGAATAAAGCGTATGGAATTATTAGCTATGAGAATGGCTCATTCGATACCGTAGAGTTATGGAGATTGAAAATTGCAGACGGAAAACAAAATGATTAAACATGACAACTTGAATTTGCCGGAAGATACAGCCAAGAGAAGAAAAGAATACAAGAATAACAAAACATTATTTCTGAAAATTAAGAAACTGTTTACGAGGAATAATAATAAATGAATATTTGCCCATACACAGAGGAGAAATGTAATTCGGCTAATTGTACTAACTGCACAGTCTATCTTGAAATGGAATATGGATGTGATGGAAAGTGTGATAGCTGTGTTGATGCAGACATCTGCGATCATCTTGGTAAAAGGGATTAAAGGACAAGCCTTGGACGATTAAAGTTTAAGGCTTTTTGTCGTTACATAAAAATCAAATTTTGGAAAACTATAATCAAGAAACGATTGTTTTTCAAAATTAGATTTATTTGTTGTACGCAAAATAGTTTTTGAAAATTACAATTTAATATAGGCAGTACACGGTACTCTGTTGAAATAATCCGTAGTCCTGATCGCGACTGACACACAAAAAGGCGATTGATCTCGTGGCTGGCGAGACTAAATAATTAAGTGGAGGTTATCTGATGTGGGATACCGTCATCAGCCAAGGGCAGATATTTGGCTTACAAGCGGTAACTAATGTACTCCGAAGCGTCCGAATGAACGTAGTAGAACATTATCCCCCTGTTTAGGGGGAAAACTATGCCCAACCGAGCGGATGCCGATAAACGTAGCAGATTGAATTCAAACCTGTCAAGAAATAATTCAAAAAAATTTTTGAAATAGGTATTGACAGATAGTAAATGATGTGCTATCTTATAGTTACACAAAGCAAAGCAAACTATCAAGGAGGTATTAAGATGGCAGTCAGAGCATTGAATATCTGGAATGATACAGAAACAAGAACAGGGTATTCGAGCATTATTGAATTCCCTCGTCAGGAAAAGAAAGCCAACAACAAGAAGAAAGGTCGCAAATCAGAGGTATATCCTTTCCAGTTGGAAGATACTAAGAAGATGATCGGATATTTTGAAGAAAACGAGATGTGGCTTCACTATCTTCTTTTCATTATTGGATGCAACATGGCAAGGCGTGTTGGCGATACGCTTAATCTTACATGGGAAAACTTTTATAATCCGCAGACTGGTAAGATGAGAGATGACATTCTTGAAATCACAGAGGATAAGACAGACAAGCTTGCAAATCCGCGCATCAACAGCGCTTGCAGAAATGCCATTGAAAAATACATCGAAAAGACTGGTGTAAGACCTGAGAAGAATGGTTATCACGAATATGTGTTTATGCAGCTGACAGGTACACATAAAGGAACGGTTATTACAAGTGATGGTTATCGCAAGGCACTGAAGAAAGCAGCTGATGCCGTTGGGATTACCTATAATGTGGGAACACATAGCACGAGAAAAACTTTCGGCATGATTTCCAGAATGATTCATCCGAATGATTACGATAGCATGGAGCTTCTTCAGACGATCTACAATCATTCCGATACAAAGACCACGAAGCATTACATCGGATTAACCAAAGAGAAAGTTAATCAGTATTATGATGATATGGGTGGTTTCTTTGATGATTATGTAACAGGTGACAAAGAATATAAAGATGTTTCCGATAAGCCAGTTATCAGTATTGAGGTTTCTGATCTGCGTGATATAATTGCTATGGCTTATTCGGAAGGACAGAGAAACGCAAACGCGACAGAAGCATCTATCCATATCGAAGCAATCAATGAGATCATGGGATTGGTTGACAGTCTGGTAAAATAAAAACTTTATAGATATTACAAAATAATAGTTGACAACACGCCTCTCATGTGGTAATATAGTCACATGAGAGGTAGTAAACCAAAAACACAAAGCAATCAAACAAAAGGAGGATAAAGAAATGGCACTGAACAAAGCGAACATCACATGGAGTTGCAAGCAGATTACGAAGATGGCAGGAAATGGAACATTCAGTTTCGACAACATCATCCAGAGATCTTATGTATGGGAACAGACAAGGAAGAGCAACCTGATCCATTCCCTGATAGAAGGATATCCTGTACCGCCGTTTTACGCAAAGAAGGTTGACGGAAGAACATATGATTTCCTTGATGGAAAGCAGCGCATCAATGCTATTCGTGGTTTCATCGAGAACGAGTATTACCTGATTGGCGTTCCTGAGATTACATATACTGATGCAGAAGGCAATGAGCAGACGGAATGGCTTGAAGGCAAATACTTTAAAGACCTTCCCGAAGAGCTTCAGGATGCGATCAAAGATTATCACCTGACGATCTACTACTACGAAGATATCACGCCTGAACAGGTGCGGATACTGTTCGCGAAGCTGAACAATGGAAAGCCCCTTTCCACTAAAGAGCGCAACATCGCAAACTGCGTTGACATCATTACCGTTTCCGATATCGGAAAACATGAGCTTTTCCAGAATACTATGACCGAGAAGGCGCTTGCAACCAGAAAGCAGCTACCGATCATCATGAAAGTATGGATGATGCTGAACGAGGATATTGACGATGTATCCTTTGAAAGCAAGGTGTTCAACGAAGTCATGCAGGAAACAAAGATGAGCGATGCCGAGCGCGATGAGGTTGTTTCTGTCCTCGATAAGATTTACGCAATCTATAACGCGCTTGAGGAATATGACAATGCGAAGGTCGCGAAGGCTGTCAGAAAGAAAATGGTTTCTGAAACTCATATGATTTCACTTGTGCCGTGGATTAAACAGGCGATTGATGAAGAAATTTCTGATAAGCTGATGGGTGATTTCATGGTTGAACTTTTCAGAAACGGCGTGATTGTATCTGATGCTTATTCCGATGCTTGCAAGGGCGGTTCTGCAAAGAATACAAATGTCAAACGGAGACATGAAGAGATCAAAAAGGTATGGGATAGGTTCTTTGATGATGTGGATTTAACAGCAGTTGATGAACACGAAGATACGGATGATGAAGAAGTAGAAAAATCCGATATTGAAAAATATGATGGCATTCCTTCTGACTTCATGAACGAGCCTGAAGAAGCAGATATGTAATACAAGATGAAGTGTACCGCCGTAAAAGTGGTACACATTCATAAGAGGTAAATAATGAACTGGAAAAGATACTATATAGGAATAAACCACGTAACAAACGGTTTATTTATCGGCACTGGCGATTTGAAGAAGGATGGCACAATCAAATACACTAATAAATCTGATGATCGCACGTTTGAAATCGTCAATGCCGTTGGCAGAATGATGAGAATTAAGCTAAACAAAAACAAAAATAAACCTTATTTTGGTTATGATCTCCCGAATTGCGGAAAACTTGTGTTGATTAAACCGGGATACGATTTCTTTGTGAAAAGAAAACCTAAAGATGGGATAACACAACCGATAACTGATTTTTAATAGCACGTAGACTGGAGGCGCTCAATGAACACGGCAACAAGCAGAAGGACAATGACAAAACAATATGGAAAATCTGCGCAGCCTATGACATTCTTCATTAAATATGAACAGAACAATGTCGAGTTCATTGGCGCTGAAAGTCGCACTGTTAAATGTGGTGATATCTGGATGGCAAATCTTGAAGGAAACGGCAGTATACAGAGTGGTCATAGACCTGTGTTTGTCATTTCTAATGACAAGAACAATCAGTATAGCACAACACTTAATGTCATTCCCATGACAACAAAGATGAACAAAAGAAATCTGCCTTGCCATGTGGAAATTTGGGATCATAAAAAGTATGGGTTAACTGCTCCGAGTACGTTACTCATTGAGCAATTGACCACAATGCAGAAGGAAAATTTAAGGTATTATATGGGCGAGATTAAGGACGTTGACATGTTGATGAGAATTTGTCGTGCTATGCAGTCGCAGTTTCCTGTTCTTGACACTTGAAATAACACAAGATAATTATATACATTGACATCTTCATGAATTTATGGTACATATATATAAAGGAGGTGTTATGTATGGCAAGGGGAACATTCGATACAGATCGATTATTGGATGAATATTTTAAGACAAGACCCGAAACAACGGCACGAAAAATTCGCGGTCAAATAGATAGACCTGAATTATACGCTTACGAGCAAAAGATAGGAAAACCTCTTGTTGATATGGAATCACAAGAGATCACTGAAATGATAAAGACATTCAGCAATAAAACTTATTCAAATAAAGTATACAAAATCTCCTATCGCACATATGATACTTTATTATCTATCCTTCGTGACTTTTTCAACTGGTACATTGATAATTATGAGGTGATTAAAAATCCTTGTAATGATAAAAGAATTAAAGGCAGAAATGTTATGTCTTTATTTGTTGATGGCGATCAGATATTTGACAAAAATGCTATGGAAGAAGCCATAGAAAGAATTAGGAATAGCCAGATAGACGAGTACGCGGATTATCAAGAAGCGATTATCCGCATGTTCTATGAGGGATTTCCTGAAGCTATAGACATAGTTAATCTTAAAGAAGGAGATGTTAATCACAAAAAGAAAACTACTATTGTCAGAGGGCGCGAGATACGATTATCAGACAGATTATATGAATTGATGGTCAAGATAAACCACATGGAAGAATATCCTGCGCATCGTGGCAGTTATCTAATGATGAGCTATCGTGGATCGTATTTCAAATTTCCAACAAGGGCGAAGTTTGAAAAGGAATTTAACGAAAGACCACCAGAGTATTGGGCTGGACATATCAGTAGAATTTTTAATCGTGACATAAAGAATAAGCTTGATATTAACATCAACGCGAGGACACTTTATCTCCGTGGGTTTTATGATTTTGTAGTCAGAGAAGTCGGTCAGGAAGAAACAGATAGGCTTATTATGTCTGTTAGGAATTCAGAAGATACGAAAAAGATTATGGCTCTCGCGGAACAATATGGCGTTGTCGAGCAGAATGTAACCACATTGAAAAAGGTTCTTATGCCTTTTGTGTCCGCATCTTAATTTAAATTATCATTACCGCTTCGGCGGTTTTGATAATTACATATAACTAATACAAGATAAAACAAAATATGATTGTTAAATGCGGAAAATTTATTTACTATAAACATGTTCGTTCGGATGGAATTTCGCGCATACATCAAATTTTAAAAGGAGTATCACAAATGGGAAGAAAATTTTATGCGCTGTATCATGGAACAAATACCGTTCTTGTGTTTGACACTTCAAATGAGCGAGATGAATATGTGAAAGAAGAGAAGATGGTGCATCCAGAATGCAAGAGGATCGCGGAAGAAAAGATCGTCCACTTAATTAAAGGAAAAACGCCTACATATGACAGTGGATTCGGGTGCATGGCTATCATTTCATAAATAACATTATTTACATATTCAAGATGGGGTTGCGTTTCACGGCGCAACTTCCATTATAAATAATAAATAATACAAGAAAATAAGGAGGTATCAACATGGCTCTCTATGTTATCACTGATGGAAACAAAAATTATATCAGGAGAGATATAGACGGAAAGTATGTAGCTGCCAGAAGCCGAGCCTTGGCTGATGAGTTTCTGGAAAAATGGAAAGCTGAGAAGGTGCTGAAGAATAATTTAACACCAAAGAAACGAAAGTTATATCGTGTTGTAGAGGAAGATGTTGGTTTCACAGTGGTTAAAAAGCCAGAACAGGATCATCTGGAAAATCCAAAAGCAGAAGTAAATCCTGAACGGCTGACGGTATCTCCGCAGATTGATGATCTTCGGAAAAAGATAGAAGGAGTAAAGAAATTTATTGACGATGCCGAAAACAGGCGAAGTGAGTTATCCGATCTTCTTAGCAATACTGACAAGGAAATAACCGACATTCAGCATTACATAGAGTTTAGCGACATTGATGGTGATGATATTGCATCTACATATGATATGCTAAAAACACGCCTGAAGAATAGGAGACAAATCAAGAATGAATTATCTGTTCTTCGGCAGCTTGGCGAGTGCAAGATGGATGCGTCCATGTTCGGTGATCTATTGACAGTGATTTCCGATCTTGATAACAAAACATATGTTCCGAGGGTTCTGACAAGTCTTTTCAATTAAACATAGTTTTTAAGAATTGGAAATTTTTGAATCAGAAAAACAGAAAATCTACATATTGGAAAACTAAGAAAGGATGAAATAAATGACAATAGAGTTAAATCTGAAGGATATTATCATTCCCGATAAGTTCAGACAGTCAATTCCAAACGATTATAAAATTGCGAATGTTAATATCGACTATGATAACGGCGAAGATATTGCGAAAGAGATTGTAGTTAATACAGCTGGTGAGCTTATTGATGGGTATATTCGCTATCTTGTTTTGGTTCATCGCGGTGTCGAACGCGCCGAAGTCACTATATTAAACAAAGTTCACTATAAAAACATGCCGACAAAGTATGTTTTCGGAAAGCATAAACCAGACGGAAAAACGTATGTCTGGCGCATGACAAGGAAAACAAAACATCCTGAAAGATTGGCTGTCGGCAATCGAGTTCAGGTAGCAACAAAACATGGAGATAAAAGAATCACTGTTGAAAAGATTGAAGTTCTTGATACTCCACCAGTGGATACGCCAGTAAGGAAGGTAAGAGAATGTTATCAAAAGTCAAGAGAGCAATAGAAAAGTTTGTATGGTATATAAAACCAAGGGTTTATGTTTGTCGCGATGTCCTTCTGGTTAAATGGATGGATAGAGAGTTCATAATTCCGAGGATGAACAAATGATAATTAAAGATGAAACTAAGAAGAATAGATACATACTGACAGACATGAGCTGCAATGATGATATGCGCGAGATCTGCGAAGGATACGAACATGTAAGATGTTTAATTTGTAATTCGAAAACAGTGAAACGCTTCGGAAAGCATTATTTCAATCCTGTGTCTGTCACGATCAATAATAAAATAGAAGATGATGTGTTCTATTTGAACAGTGTAAATTGAGGTATTGGTGGCAGAAAAGAAAAATTTTAAAAAACGAAAAACAGCAGATAATCATGCATTTTCTAAACTGGATTTTTACAGGAGATGCTCATCGCTTATGAAATTAAAGGATAAGAATTTAACGAAAGCAATTAAACATGAATTTGAAAAAGTATTAGATATTGATGCACCATATGTTTTTTACAATGATGATTTTGGTTACTGTATAAATACAGAAGTGGCATTAGAAGCATTGGAAAAGGTAATTGATAACATTGAATAGATAATACAAGATAAATATTGACATACCAAAGTGACAATGTTATAATATAAGAAATGCAAGATAATTCAATATAGGAGGAATATTTATGGAAGGCGTAAAGAGATTTTGCGACAAGCGCACAGGAAAGAAATATGTGAAACTTGAAAATGGTATTGTGCTTGAGGCTGTCAATGATAATGATTTGGAACTTGAAGAAATCGGCGCTGAAGATTTTACATACAAGCATGGATACATATCATACGAGGATCGCAAAATCGGCGATGTTATCAAGGACACTTACAGGTTGAAGGAAACACTTGATATTCCTGTTGGAGATAAAGTTATTACCTTTGTGGTTGAACACATCAATCATACAAATGAATATGATGATGTTTATTTTGTCGCAAAAGATATAATTGGAAAATCAAGTATGAAGGAAATGGACGAATACCTTGATGATCTGACTGATAAGATGCCGATTGAGCTTGTTGACAGGATGAAGTTCATCGAGCATATTGCGATGGTAGATGGCGAAGTGTTTAAGTCGTGCAGAAAAGTAAATATCCTCTCTTTGGCTAATCTAATAAAGACAGATTATTATTCAGGAAAAGATGATATTCTGTTCGATGGTTTGCAGACAGAAGCAGAAAGATGCAAAAATTATAAAGGAGAAACAGACTGGTATTGGATTTGCTCTCCGAGTCTGAGCAACACTACGTACTTCATTTATGTCGGCAACAGCGGCAACGTGGGCAACAACAGCTACGCGAGCTACGTCATTGGGGTTGTGCCGGGCTTCTCAATCCGTATCTATAACGGTGAAACATTCTAAATAAAACTCACTATATATCGGGCGGCGTAAGACCGCCCCTATCATTCAAGACAAAAGGTATTAAGGATGGACAACAAATGGTATGAACGAAAGAAAGAAGAAGCACTCCATGATATAGGAGTTGCCATTCAGTTAACTTGTAAGTTAATCGAACAAGATAATAACTTTCAGAGCGTTGATAAGAAATATCTGATTGAAAAAGTCAGGACTTGTCAGGACGCTACTGCAAACGATTTTCAATGGCTCATCTATGGAATAAAGTGCGTAAATCAGGACGAGAATATTTTCGACAACGAAAAGTATGTTAACTCTGAATTGGGTTTTGAAACTTTGCGAAATTGTAAATCCATGCTAACAGCCATCAAAGGATTACTTGACAGTGAATGGGTTGACATTGAAGGCGATATTGTAATCACTGATCCGTGTTATACAACAGATAAATGGTGTGAAGGATTCAAGCCCGATTTGTTGCCGTTATGCAGAAATACGATTTATGGAGACTGGAGTTGCACGACATATGATAAGAAAACAAAAGAACCAATCGGAAACTTTTGCGCGGATGCAGGAATGGTATGTATTGACACGCTGGAAAATATTCTTAAACGCAAACCAGATTTCATAGACGAATACGGTGAATGGTGCAGAACAATAATCAAAAACTTTAAAGGCAAAGTCAGGTTTAAGATTGTATGTCTTGACGAAGAACGTGATAAGATAAAATTCGATACGTGGAATTATGAAGTTCGCGTTGAAGGCGAAGGCGTTAATACTGATACAGGCGAAGAGATCCAGTTTATCACGGCGCAGACTGGACTTTAAGCCAGAAAGGGAAATATGATTCGCAAATACGACAAGAAGAACAGATACATTTCTATGTTCAATCCAGACACAGGATACTACATGCGCACAGGTATTCTTGACGAACACGGGAAAGATACAGGTGTTGATCCGTTCATGAGTTCATTCCCCGAACTGATAGATGTAGGAATTATGCAGACATGTGTGTGCGCCAAACAGTGCAATGTCGATTGTTATCAAAAGGCGATTGACCGCACTGGCGAAAACATGAGCGTGGAAAACTTTAAAAGAATACTTGAAGAGTGTAAAGGGAAGTGTTTTCAGTTTGCTCTTGGTGGTGCTGGAGATGTTGACACGCACGAGAACTTTGAAGAGATTTTAAGTCTATGCAGAGAATATGATATTGTTCCTAACTTTACGACTTCTGGAATTGCCATGACAAAAGAAAAGGCTGAAATATGTAAAGAATATTGCGGTGCTGTAGCAGTATCAGAACATTTTGCGCCTTATACAAATAGGGCAATTGATATGCTTCTTGAAGCAGGAGTTAAAACCAATATCCATTATGTATTAAGTAGCAGAACAATACAGGATGCGACAGTTAAACTTATGCTTGACGGATTTAAGGACGGAATAAATGCAATTGTATTTCTTTTATATAAGCCTGTAGGACTTGGAAGAATAGAGAACGTTATTAACGCCAACGATCCGAGAGTGATAGATTTTTTCAGGGCAGTCGATAATTTTAACGGAAAACATAAGATCGGATTTGATAGCTGCACAGTGCCAGCGTTGATTAATTTCACGGAAAAAATCAATCCAGACAGTTTTGATACGTGTGAAGGAGGCAGATGGTCGATGTATATTACATCAGACATGAAAGCTCTGCCGTGCAGCTTTGACAATCAGGATATGAAATGGGCGTATGACATTTCAAATGATACTATTCAGAACGCATGGGACAGTAAAGTGTTTGAGGATTTTAGAAATCATTTTAGAAATTCGTGTCCGAATTGCGAAAGAAGAAGAGAATGTATGGGTGGATGTCCAATTAGAAACGAGATTGTTTTATGTGGAAAGGCGTTTGAATAATGTATAGGATATATAAATATGTTCTTGGAATAGATAATTCTATTTTATATGTCGGGAAAACAATTCAAGATATTGAAGATAGAATTAACCAACATCTTAAAAGTGGAGATAATATATGTGAAGATGGATGGTATGAATTGTCATTATCCGATATTTATTATGTTGATTTTAATAAAGAATCTGACATGAATAAGTTTGAAGAAGTAATGATTAATACATACCAACCAAAATATAATAAAGCGTATAAAAAATCCGATTGTGTAATACTTCCAAGTTTAGACGGTGATTTGCATTGGAAGAAACTCAATATAAATAGAGAGAGCTATATATCTTTAGAAACTAATCTTGAACAGTGCAAGAATTTATATAATTTTGATAAAGACAATCCAAAAAGTTTTAACCAAATTCTTGATGAATATAAAGATGGTAAGTCAATAAATTATTACAGTCTTGCGTTTGACATTGATGGAAAAATGATTTGCAGAAAAAGACTTTATACTGTAAATGATAGTTTACGATTTGATTTTTATATTAAAAACAGACCAGAAGAGACAAATAAACCAGATGAACCACGCGGTATATTTTATAGCAATAGAAGCGATAAAAAAATGTTAAACTATAGAGTAGCAATGGCGTGGAAAACAAGAGGTAATACTTTATATTATAGGGTGGTTGATTAAAATGATTTCATTTTTTAATGATGATGTAAAAAATAAATTAAACAAATGGATGCATGAGTTTTCTGGAAGAATGAATTGCGAAGAAGATGGGAATCTATTTGATGCTTTGTATGCTTGTATTTGTTGGAGAGTGGACGATAAAGAATTAAGTGCTTATCTTCAAGATAATAAAGATAAGTTCATGGTTGAAACAAACACGGATTTACTTATTTGCCATGCTATAGATTGTTATCATGCTATGAAATATTTGATTTGGGCGCAGAACGGAAAGCTGTGTAAAGACAATCCTATGTTTTACTAAATAAGTGTTGGTATATAAATAATGCAAAATAATTTAATTTTAAAAAATAAAGAAAAGGAGTAATACCTATCCCGATGAAATCGGGTTTCATGTGGGGCTGATTAACACATGAGTAAAATATTTGATTAACTGCGTGAAAACAGAATAATGTGAGTAGCATGGGAGGGCAATAAATATTGACCGCGAACACGGATAGTGTAAGTGGTCGGTATGAAAGAATTAAAAGTGTGTTGGGTAAGCGCAGGAGTTAGTAGCTTTATGGCTGGATGGCTTGCAGGAGATGTTGATGAATGGATTTACATTGACATAGACGATCAACACAAAGATAGCATGAGGTTTATTAAGGATATTGAAAAAGCAATAGGAAAGAATGTAGAAATTCTGCGATCTGAACAATATAAAACGGTTGAAGAATGTGTATTAAGTTTTGGCGGTTTTAGAAATCCTTATAATAGTTTCGCGCCATGTACAAATTGGTTAAAGAAAAGGGTGCGTAAAAAGTGGGAATCAGAGCATCAAGATTATGATCTTACGTATGTATGGGGATTTGACCTGAAGGAAAAGAACAGAGCGGAAAGAACTATTGAAGCAAATCCGCAAGCTAAACATGAATTTCCACTGATAGATAAGAATTTATCTAAAGAAGAAGTGCATGGACTATTTGAACGAACATTCGACTTCAAAAGACCTTTAATGTATGACTTGGGATACCCGAATAATAATTGTATCGGATGCGTTAAAGGTGGAATGGGATATTGGAACAGGATTAGAAAAGATTTTCCTGAAGTGTTTGAAGCTCGTTCTATACTTGAAAGAAAAGTAGGATATTCTATTCTTAGAGATTGTTATTTAGATGAACTTGATCCTAATCGGGGCAATATGAATACAGAAATCTTCCCCGATTGTGGAATAATGTGCTATCTCGCAGACAAGTAAATAACTCCAATAAAAGACGGATTTTATTGGAAAGTTTTTGACTATTTTAGTACCTTTATTGGGGGTCAATATGTGTGATAGAGGCGAAAGACGCAAGAAAACGTTTAATAAAGCAAAAAGACATGCAAAAGTGTATGAAATGGTGGCAAGAGTATCATCTGAAGAATTTGTAGGTGAAGTTGGGCGATTTAAGAAATGTAAACATCTTGAAACCAGAACAGACAATGACAAAACTAATAGTAACTGGTACGGAAAAAATAATTATAAACATAGCGATAAGAAGCGGTTCGCAAAGATGGAAGAAGATGAAAAAGATTTTGTAAAGTATAGTAAACCAAATGAACATGAATTTCTTTATGTGTGGGATTAGTTGATGGGAAAGAAAATTTTAATTGTTATTGCGGTAGCTGTCATACTCGTGGCAGTTATTGCGTTGAATAAATGGTATTTTGATTTGATAGTGGGTAGCGATCTTCCAAATTGGTTGAAATGGTTATTCCTTAGAGGGTAAATTGAGGTGGAATATTGGCTAACAAAAGATATACATACAGAAGCAGTATGGGTGATTATGGTTCTGCTGTAGATTGGGAAAATGAATGGCAAGAAATATATGCTTTACGAAATAAACTTGGAAAATACGAGGATAATGAATGGAGATCCGTTGAAACAGATGGAGATCCGAGATATGAAAATGTTTATGAAGTAACAGTGAACGATAAAACAACAAATCATAGATATGTAACGCAAGACACATATAATCCAAAAGATATATTTGGGTTTTCGATTAACAAAAATAAAGGATTATGCGTGGTTGCTTGGCGATATTTGCCAGAGCCATACGAAGGTATCTGACATGGGAATGTTTGGAGATGATACATTAGATGAATTATTCGGAAATGTGTTTAGTATGAATATGCCAGAAACACAGGTTAAAAAACTTGATGATTATTGGGTGCATGGAAATGTTCAGGCATATTATAGTTTATTAAATAATATCAAACAAATGGGATACAAAGTATATAGAAATAGTAATGGAAAACATATTATAAAAAGGTGATTTGTATGATTGCTTTGATTTTAATAATAGTCTGCGGATGTGTTTTATGCGTTAATGCCGTGATGTTAGTTTTAACAGCACATGAGATAATGGAGGAATTTAGATGAAAATCAGAAATGACTTTGTAACTAATTCGAGTAGTAGCAGTTTTGTTATTGCGTTCAAAGGATTACCTAATATTGATGAGGACACAATAACAAAATATCCATTTCTTGAATCTTATCAGAAAATTGTGAAGGATGCAATTTTTGGAAATAATAGCGCGTCATATGAAACAACAGAAACAGAAGTTTTTGAAAACTTGATAGATTTGCGCCGACATTTATTCGAGAGTTATGGATATGGCTACAGAACATTTGAAGAATTATGCAAAGAGGATTCTTGGGTTAGAAGTATTTACAAAAAGTGCGTTAAAAAGATGGAAGAAGGATATAAAATTTTAACTAAAAATGTGGGATATGGTGACTATCGAGAAGATTTATTTTATGAGTTAGAGTCAGATGATTTTGTCGTATTGTTAGGAGAACATGAATGAGAATCAGAACGGATTATGTGACCAATTCAAGCAGCAGTAGCTTCATCGTAGGGTTTAAATCAAAAGATGATGTAAAAGAACAACTCGGCAACGAATTATATATCGGTAGAAATTTCGACCGTGTTCTTAAAGATATTTTGAAAAACCATATTTCAAAAGATGAAGCGCTGCATATATTTAAGGATGAAATGTATTGGGATGCGCGATTTATTATTGAACGTGAATATGAAAGAAAACTCGGATGGCGCGAATTTTATAATTGGATTGAAGCGCCAGAAAACAAAACCGCATTTGAAAACGCTGTGAAAGAAAGGGTAAATGTATGGTTTTCGGAATTTAAACAGAAGATAGAAGGTTTAGAATATCTTTCTTTGGTTGAATATAGCGATCATGTAGACGGAGATCTTGAGCATGAAGTTATGCCGAGGCTTGATTGCACTATCCAACGGTTCAGCCATCATTAATGGAGGGGTTTAATGAAAGATAAACTAGAAATATTTATAAGTTCTATATGGGCAGGAGTGGCAATATCTATCGGAGCAATAGCTTACCTGTGTACTAAACAAGCTTTATTATTCCCTATAGGATTACTGATTGTTTGCGCGTATCATTTAAATTTGTTTACAGGAAAAGCGCCATATATCGCCGGGATATCTGGCATACCAAAATTGATTTTAATTCTTTTTGGAAATATTGTTGGTGCAACACTTATGGGAATTGTTTTCGGATATGCCAAGCCAACACTAATTGTTAGTGCGATGGAAATTTGCAGAAGCAAACTCACCGAGGGATGGGAAATTATTCCTCTTGCTATTATGTGTAATGTCTTGCTCTTTATTGCCGTTGATACATTTAAGAACGAGAATGTTTCGCATATATTTAGAACAATTATTCTATGGATGGCAACTTCTATCTTCGTATTTTGCGGATTTGAACATTGCATAGCAAACGTGTTTTATTTTTCTGTTGCTGGATTATTCAATTTGAATGTACTTAGATATTTACTGTTAAATATTTTATTTAATGCTATTGGGGGGATACTTATATATCAATCGTTTTATTATATTATTGATACTATGGTGGAAAAGAATGAAAATTAGAAAAGATTTTGTGACGAATAGTAGCTCAAGTAGTTTCATTATTTCCAGAGATAAAGTGACACACGGACGGTTACTCGATATTCTTCTGGAAATGGCGAACGAAGAAGCTAAACATTGGCGCGATGACGATTATGATGAATATGACTGGTCTGATGTTAGCGGCGACGGAATCGGTCACTTCAGAATTAAAGAATATGTAGATGAACCTTACGAAGTGTGTTATTGGACTGTTAATACAAATGATAAGAAATATGAGAACGTATTCGTTATAGATAACGAAGATTGTGGAAGATACTATTGGGATGCAGTTGAAAAGGTTCTTAATAAATATGGGATCGAGCTTATAACAGGGTACTGTGATTAAATTAAAAATAATGCAAAAAAACGCTTGACGAATATTTGCGCGTGTGGTACACTATAAGAGTTGAAGGAAATAAAGATAGGGAGAAGGCTTAAAGCCAACTCCCTACCACATACACAAAGCACATCAAACTAATGATGGCTCATATATGATAACATAAACTTTCGACAAACGCAATACTTTTTAGCCCCTTATCGTAACGGTAGCGAAACAGGCTTTGACCCTGTATGTGATGGTTCGACTCCATCAGGGGTTGTTAAGCGCCAGTAACTCAGATGGTAGAGTATTCGACTTTTAATCGAAAAGTCATGGGTTCAAATCCCATCTGGCGCACGTTGCCGTTGTTGTTGACATTCAAAAAGTATTAGAAATAATACAAAATAACACTTGCAAAACCATAAACGGCATGCTATAATAGGTATTGCAAGATAACAAGAAAGGCACATACAGCAAACTTAACATCGGATAAAGTAAATACATTGTAAGTCTTTGCGAGATGGTTCAAGTCCATCAAAATAAAGTGCCTTGTGTTAAAAATGAAAGACACAAACAGCAATAAATGAAAGAGGAATAAGCTGTTAACTTATATTACCATTTCAGTGTCTTGTAAAAATTAAATATCCCATCGTTGGTGTAGCGGTAGCACATCTTTTGATTGTGCGTTTAGTGAAGCGCTTGCAGCAATATTACATATCAATTACAAGTCTGGAAAACTTGAGGGGAAGGTTCGAATCCTTCACGATGGGCGAAGTGGCGTAGTGAAGTGGGATCACGGCGGCATAAAAATGTTTCTTGTTACCACCAAGAGTAACCGCACAGACGAGTTAGAGTTGGGGAATTAAAGAAACATACAGCAAATTTACCGAGGCAAGCCGCAGTCATAGGTTCGATTCCTGTCGCTGCTTTTCCCGAAAGGGATGGCGCACGTAGCACAGTTGGTAGTGCAATTTAACTTGTTAAACGTGGTTAGTGATAATCGCAATCAGCAATTAAACAAACAAAAAATCGTGTCATTGGTTCGAATCCAATCGTGCGCTATATATTTAAGGCACATACAGCAACCACAATTATGGATAAGACTTTTAATCTTACAACCAAAACCAGTGCCTTGAATTGCAACCACAAACTAAGAAGAGAGAGGTAAAGCAATTATGAGTTTCTTCGATGAAATGCAAAATGAATTGAACACTCAAAAATCAGTAACCACAAACGGCGCGATCGCTTATGCGACAGCAGGAAAGAAACTTCTTGATTTCAACTTTGGCGTATCCGCTATGCGAAACAGATTTCCCGAAGCAATCAAGGAAGATTTCATGAAGGTTTTCTTCGAGGATAAGCTGACTGCACTTGAATATCTTTTCTATCTTGGCGATGTCCGTGAAGGGCTTGGCGAGAGAAAAGCTTTCAGAGCTGGTTTAAGTTATCTTGCAGAGAAACAGCCGAAAATTGCAAAAGCTATTGTTGATCTTATTCCGTTCTATAATCGTTGGGATAGCGTCATGGTTATGCTCGATGATGAAAGAACGAGAGGAAAGGCAATCGCTTTAATCAAGGCGCAGCTGAAAGAAGATAAAGCGAACATGAAAGAAGGCAAGTCGATTTCGTTGTGCGCGAAGTGGATGCCGAGTGTTAATGCATCATCCAAGATAACAGTTGATAGAGCAAAACTGATTTGCCGTGAACTTGGATGGACAGAAAAGAAGTACAGAAAGACTTTGTCCAAACTTAGAAAATATCTTGATGTTGTCGAAGTCAAGATGAGTGCTAAAAAGTGGGATAAAATCAATTACGAGTCTGTGCCTTCTAAGGCTAATCTGATATACAACGGCGCGTTTCTCCGTAACGATGAAGATCGTAGACGCGAATATCTTGCATCACTTGAAAAAGGAACTGTAAAGATTAACGCAAGTACACTTAATCCTCACGAGATCTGCCTGAAGTATCGCCAGAATAGATGCAGAAATGACGCAACGCTCGAAGCACTATGGAAAGCTCTTCCTGACTTGTCTGTAGAGAACACACTGATTGTTCGTGATGGTTCTGGTTCTATGACATGGGGAAGTTTTGCAGGAAGTGGTACACCTTTGGATGTAGCAACCGCGCTTGCAATCTATATGTCCGAACATAATACAGGTGATTGGAAAAATAAGTTCGTCACTTTTTCGTCCAATCCGAAGATTGTCGATCTGTCGAATTGTTATTCGCTTGCAGATAAAATCGATCTTTCCTTGCGCGAGTCAGATTGTTCAAATACAGACATCTATAAGACTATGATGCTAATCCTGAAAACAGCAAAAAGAAATCATACTTCTGCGGAAGATATGCCAAAGATGATTGTGATTTGTTCTGACATGCAGTTTGACGGTCATTCTCATAATCTTAACAAGAGCCTGTTTGACGAAATTGCGCAGGAGTTTGAGGATGCAGGATATAAACTTCCGAGGATTTGTTTCTGGAATTTAAGTGGTAGATTAAACGGAACAATTCCGATGCAACAGAATGACATGGGACTTATTCTTTGCAGTGGATTTTCGGTTCAAATTCTGAAGATGTTCATGAGCAATCAGGTCGATCCTTACAAAGTTCTTCTTGAAACGCTGAATGGAGAACGCTATGCGAAAGTAAGAGAAGCTGTAGAAGGATTACTGTAAATATAAATTTAAGCGCCAACAGCAATTATAACCATTAGCAGATAAGGGTATAAGCGCTTAGAACACTCATATGTAAAGTGGATATGGGTTCTTACCTTGGATTATTCCATGCCATATCCACTATGTCGGCGAGGTAGCCCAGTCGGTTAGAGCAACGTAAAAACAAACAACGTATCTTGTTAAGATACACACAGCAATTTTAATATTATGCCTTAAACGCCGTAGGTCGCAGGTTCGAGTCCTGTCCTCGCCGTTCAAACTTCTAAAACCTGATTTAGCGCTACATGGTGTATCTCCTCCTAAAGATAGATTTGTGCTTTGTGTTTCAGTGTGTATGTTGTCATTTGGTTTACTTTTAAGCGCTAAACAAAATACGTGTAAAGTTTATTGTAAAGGTCTTTACACTTTAAAAAAAAATATATTAACTCGTCAGTGAATATTTAATGAAACAAAGAAAGGATATATTAGAAAGAAAAGATGATATTTTAAAATGGATTTCAGAAAATAGGTCTAAACAATATATTTGCAGAGAGCTTTCATGTAAATCAACGACATTAAACAAGTATTTAAATGTGCTTGGTATTAATTATGAAGGAAATAAATCACATAAAGGTTATAGTTGTAATAGGAAACAATTGCCAATTGAAATTTTCTTGAATAACGAAAAACCAATTAAATCACTTTCATTAAAAAATAGATTGATTAAAGAAGGTATCAAAAATATGAAATGTGAAAATTGCGGTTTAGAATATTGGCAAGGTGTTCAGATTCCTCTTGAACTCCATCATGTAGACGGAAATCATTTTAATAATAATTTGAGCAACTTAAAGGTTTTGTGTCCAAATTGCCACGCGTTAACAGATAACTATCGTGGTCGTGCAAAAAGAAAATATGAACATGTCGTTACGAATCATGATAGTCATATAGGAAATAAAATTGATTCTAAAAATTATTGTGCCGATTGTGGAAAAGAAATAAGTAGACATGCAAAAAGATGTAAATCGTGTGAAGTTAAAAAGAGATATAGTGCCATAAGCAAAAAGCCAGAAAGAGATGTCTTAAAGCACATGATTAGACATCATTCATTTTTACAAATTGGGAAAAATTATGGTGTTAGTGACAATTCTATAAGAAAATGGTGCAAATCATATAACTTGCCATATCATTCTTCTGAAATAAAAAGAATATCAGACTATGAATGGAACACCATATAAGCGGATATGATGGAACAAGCAGACATGTGGAACTTAAAATTCCATGCCGAATGGCGTAAGGGTGCAAATCCCTTTATCCGCACTATGAATTATATCGCGAATAATTCAGAAAGGTTATCCAAAGAATAGCATCGAGGGAAAGATTAGCAATAGTGTGAGGGTGGCGATGGTGTAGCTAACCATAGGACAAATGCAAAGGTATGGAATAACTGAAAAGCGGTGTGTTGTAAGAGGCAGCATACGCCTGTAGACATGGGAAACGTGGGCGAGGTATAGGTTCGAATCCTAATCACCGCAATCAGAAATAAGTAAAACATCCGTAGACAAGGATGGAATAAGTTGAAATGATATATACTTATTCACTTATGATGACTGACGCACCAGATTTACTAATATACTATAAAACGCAACAGTGTACGAGTATCGGTTGATTGGTTCTGCCTATCGTGCGTGATGGTGGTCTGACTGTTGGGGCTGAAAACAGGACGAGTCAATACGGACAAATCAATATCAATTCAAATCGCCGATAATGAGGCGTGGATGTGGATTAAGTAGCCATTCGGTGAAGAAGGCAACGCAAACCAACTAACAGTGTTTCGGTGATTGAGTAATTATTGACGAGGAGAATTGGTATTGATTATGTTTGGAAGGATACCCAAGCGGCGATGGGGCTGTTCTTATAAAGCAGCTGCGGAAGGTTCGACTCCTTCTCCTTCTATTACCCTGTAAAGGGTTGTTATTATAGCACGAAAGGCGCATACAGCAATCGTAAATGTTTAACAAGCGATGATTATGGGAATTATCTTTTTGTCCGACAAGGACACCAAACAACAAATGCGCCTTGTAAATGCGGATGTGGTGTAACGGCAGCCACGTTAGTCTTAGGAACTAATGTCGAAAGGCGTAAGGGTTCGAATCCCTTCATCCGCACTGCCACTAAAAACAAAGAACATGGAGGAAAAATCATGGGCGAAAATGAACTAAGTGTAGTTGAATGTGGGCTTTACAACGGTAAAAATGAAAATGATTTCATTGAATTTCTCCGTAACATGATGGAACAAAATACTGTCGGCAGCACGCTATTCGCGGACGATGGTGATCTATTCCTTGGATATCTTAATAAGGATAACGGCATTATCGGTCATACAAATTTAATGCCAGACATTATCAACGTGTCTAATCCGAATGACAAAACAGTATTCGTAGAGTTTGCAGACGGAACGAAAGAAGTTGCGCATCTGAATGAAGGTGATGTATTCAGTCTTGAAACTGGTATTCTGATTTGTGTTGTTAAGAAGATGTTTGCAGATATGGATATTATCGGAACTGGATCATCTGTTTACAACAAAATTATCAAATATGCACTTACAAAGGTTGACGCGACAAAGAAAAAGAGAGAAGAAGAACTAAAGAAAGTTAAAGAAGAAAGAATGAAACTTGCATCTATTAAGCAAGAGACACGGCGTATTGAAAACAAAAAGCGTGAAGATCGTATCCGTGAAATGACAGAAGCGTATAAACGTGCAATCAATGATGTTTCAAAACAAGCATCAACAGAACTTGAAGCGTCTTTCAAAGGACTTCTTGATGAATTAGAAAAAGCTGAGAAGAAGGATGAATAAATAATGCAAGATAATGGCGCAGTTGAAATATATTGCGCCATTTTTAGAAAGGAAACCAGATGAAGAAAGAAGATTATGTAAGAATGTGCATGATTGACGCAATGAAAGCTCATGACCAAGAAACAAAAGATACGCTTTCATTGCTTCTTTCTGCGTTAAAGAATGCGGAAATTGATAAACAACGTGAGCTTACGGAAGATGAAGAGAATGCTGTTGTCTATAAGGAAATCAGACAGACACAGGAAACGTTAGACATGTGTCCCGAAGATAGGACGGATATTATCGAACAATGCAAGAGAAGGATAGAAATACTAAAGAAGTTTGCTCCTGAATTGATGGATGAAACACAGATCAGAGCCGTTATTGAAGAGGTCATGTTATCTCTTGGCTTTACTTCTGATAATCCAGCAACAAAGAAAAGTAAAGGTATCATTATGAAAGAGCTTATGCCGAAGGTTAAAGGTAAAGCAGATGGCAAACTTGTAAGCAGTATTCTTGATGGTATATTGGTATGAGCAGACAGTTTAGATTATCTAATGACTGGTATGGTGATGATTGCGCCATCTTCAAAAAGAAACAGATAAAGATAAACCCCGGATTAACCGTTCTTGTCGGATGTAATGGTGCAGGAAAAACAACGATGCTCAAGCAAATAAATCAAAGTTTGAAAAACAAAGATATTCCTGTGCTGTTTCATAGCAATATGCAGAATGGCGAGAGAGAGTTAAGAAGTAAGGCTGCGTTTTATGGAAGTTTTGATATCGTAGCAAGAACAATGATGAGTAGCGAAGGCGAAAACATTGTAAACGTTCTTGAAAATATAGCCAGAAAAATGGGGCGCATGTCACAGGAAAATCCAGATGCTAAAGAACTATGGTTCTTGTTTGATGCTATTGACAGCGGATTAAGTATTGACAATGTAATTGATATAAAAGAAAGTCTTATTCCATTGGTTATAGAAACAGAAGAGAATAAAGATGTTTACTTTATAATCAGCGCGAATGGATATGAATTAGCAAGAAATGAAAACTGTTTCGATGTAATCAATGGTAAGTATATTACATTCGCAGATTATGAAAATTACAGATCGTTTATATTGCAAACAAAAGAACAGAAATTAGAGAGGTATGATGAATGATTTTCGTGACAGGTGATATACATGGAGATCCGCGCCGATTCAGTGTTGATAATTTTCCAGAACAAAAAGAAATGACGCAAGATGATTGCGTTATTATCTTGGGAGATTTTGGTCTGGTATGGTCGCACTCAAAAGAGGAAAAGTATTGGTTGAAATGGCTAAACGATAAACCATTCACAACAGTTTTTATTGATGGTAATCACGAAAATTTTGATTTGTTATATACATATCCTGTCGTAGATTTTCACGGTGGCAAGGCGCACAAGATAGCAGATAATATCTATCATTTAATGCGTGGCTATGTATTTGATATTTGCGATAAAAAGTTTTTTGCGTTTGGTGGCGCAAGTTCACACGACATTCAAGATGGCATTTTAGACCCCGATGATTATATTGATCGTCCGGGTGAGTTCAGAAACGTATATGAAAGTCTTAGAAAACGTGGAGCATTCTTCAGGGTTAAAGGCGTTTCATGGTGGGAACAGGAAATGCCGAGCGATGAAGAAATGGAGCGTGGGCGACAATCATTGAAAGCCGTGAATAATGAAGTTGATTTTGTGATTAGCCATTGTGCGCCACAAGAAGTATCTTCTGTAATTGGTTTCACTGATAGAGATAAACTAACATGGTATTTTAATGAGTTGTTATGGGATGGGTTGAAGTTTAACAAGTGGTTTTTCGCGCATTATCATGATAATAAACAAATCATGGGAAAATTCATTCTTTTATATGAACAGATAATCCAGATAGCATAAAATCGGGGTTTTGAAAAATGAAACAATATTGCAGATATTGCGCGTTCTGTTTCGAAGCTGACGATTATAGATGTAGTAATCATCCAAAAGGCAAACAGCCACATTGGACTGAAGAACAGATCAAAAGAGAAACCCATTGTAAGAATTTTGTAATGTCAGATTTGGGCGATGTTGTAACAGGTCGCAAATACCAACCAAGAAATAATACAAGAAAACACGATAACAATAATGTACAGCTTGAACAATTAAGTTTTGTTGGTGATATATGAAGGAATTAAAATGGAATGTCTATGTCGATAGTATAAACCGTAGACGAATAGAAATCTATAACATTTTCGATCACGCAAGTTTTAAAAAAGGATGCGACAAAGCGTGGATTGAGTGTAAAAATAATTTTGAAAAATTCGAAAAAGATGTTTACGCAGAATTGATGTATTACTTCTGGTCAAAATGTGAATGGGAGATTATTCTTTCAGATTTTCCTGAAAGCAAGAAGTTTAAAAAAGAGAAGGTCGATGTGTTTAGTCAAGTTAGATTAAATTGGGACATCTTTATAGACTATGTTTGGAATCAATATACACATGGGATGGTAGACATGAATGGGTGAACGTAAACTATATATTTCTGACTTGCATTTAGGGCATATAAACGTGACTAAAGCAGGAAAAGATTTTGATAATCGTGGTTTCAAAGATTTGGATGAAATGCATGATACTATAACTAAGAAATGGAATGCTGTCGTAACCAATGCAGATCATGTGTATTGCCTTGGTGATATAGCGTGGAAAGTAAGCAACCAGAATTTCGATTATTACAAAGAACTATTGAATAATCTGAATGGAAATAAGCATCTTATACTTGGCAATCACGACAAATTTGTAAATGATCGTTTTAAAAAACTATTCGAGGAAGTTGTTCCATATAAAGAGGTCAATGATGAAGTAAATGGTGCTAATAAAAGAGTAATTTTATCGCATTATTATATACCATTTTACAACCACCATTACAGAAATGCTATTATGCTTCATGGTCATTCGCACAATTCGGCTGAGAGCGAGATGGAACGTAGGCTCACCGCTATGTTAAATCGTCAAGGATTTCCGTGCGAGATTTATAACGTTGGATGCATGTATCCGTACATAGATTATGCGCCGAGAACATTACAATACATTGTCGATCATTACAATCCAAAGGCAAAGTATAGCCGTGACGCAGTAGAGGAAGATGATTTTGATAACATCGTTCAGGCGATGCTTGATTATCATAGTCAGTATCCGATGATTAGATTTGGTCAGGCTGTTGTAAATATATTAGGCGAAGATCATTTTTATATGTCGGACAAAGAAGCGTTGCAAAAAATTTGTTCGAAAATTAAGAATCATAGTGAGGTTAAAATAAAAATATATGAGAACACGGCAAGACTTACAACAAATGCAAGCATTACCTCTTGATATAAAAGTTCGCATGACGCAGAACAGAATTAGACAATGGGTAAATGAATATGGAGAAGATGGTGTGTTTGTTTCGTTCAGTGGAGGCAAAGACAGTACGGTTCTTTTACATATTGCACGAGAAATGTATCCAAATATTAAAGCAGTCTATTCTGATACTGGTTTGGAATATCCAGAGATTAGAAGTTTTGTAAAGACTTTTGATAACGTTGATTGGATTAAACCTAAAATGGGATTTAAACAAACGATAGAAAAATATGGTTATCCATTCGTATCAAAAGAAGTATCGGAATGTGTATCTGGTGCAAGAAAATATTTGACAAAGCTGATAGAAGAAGAGACAATGCCTGATTTCAATGTCGAGGGGGGGTACGATAACAAATATCGCAAACTCCGAGGAATTGGCGAATATACTAAATTACAGAATGAAAAACCACAAAGGAGGCAACAATCAGAGACTCGCTCAAATGTTGGGGATGCTGACGAAGGATCAACAGATAAAGGCGAATATCCCTGAAAAAGATAAGTCACAATTTACGCAAGTAAAATGGCAGTTTTTACTTGAAGCTCCTTTTGAAATATCAAATAAGTGTTGCAATGTAATGAAAAAATCACCAATGCACACATATACGAAGCAGACAGGAAGAAAAGGTATCACTGCACAAATGGCAAGTGAAAGTAGGCTTAGAACGCAGAAATGGCTTCAACACGGATGTAATATGTTTGATGCTAAAAATCCCATCAGTAATCCGATGTCATTCTGGTTTGAGCAAGATATTCTTTTGTATGCACTTCTACATGATATAAAATTATGCCCCGTATATGGTGATATTGTAGCCGATGATGGTTCTAAATTTGACGTTGTGGGATATGAGGATAAAGGAATATTTGAATTAGATAGACCATGCTTAAAAACAACAGGATGTTCAAGGACTGGATGCTGCATGTGTGGGTTCGGACTGCATTTAGAAAAACGTCCTAATCGGTTAGAACTAATTGAAGAATTATCAAATCCGAAGATTCAGGATTACATTTTAAGAGGCGGCGCATTTGATGAAAATGGTTTGTGGAAACCGTCAAATAAAGGTCTTGGATATTGGTTTGTGATGCAATACATAAATATGCATGGGAACACGAAAATGTATATTCCGAATTATGACAAGTATGAAAAAGAGTATGGCAACGAAAAAACACAAAAATATTTAACAATCAATAAATAATGCAGAATAATTCATTGAGCCGTGTTTTGGCGCGGCGCATAAAAAAAGTAGAAAGGACTTTATGAGCGATTATAAATCTGGTACTACGATACCACACTCAAAAATATTTGATTATTGGAAGGATAAATGCATAGATAAATTCGGAAATGTATACCCTAATATTCCAGAATATTATGACAAGACTATTGAAGTGGTTACTGATTGGGGCGAGCCAGAATGTTGGTGTTGTAGAAAAGTAATTCCAGTAGAAAAAGAAGAGAAATATGATGAGTGGATTTCAGACAATTCAGATAAAGGTTTAAAAAGAATTTGGGATTCGAAAACATCAAAACACTACTTAAATAGAGCGCATATTAAACCTAAAATGCTTGGAGGAGAAGATAAGCCTGAAAACTTATTTTTAATATGCGAACAATGCCATAAAAATAGCCCTGATATTTCGGATTATAGAATGTTTCTTTCATATATATATGACTATAGAACAAATAAAGATTCAGGTTGGTTAATACCAATTAATATAATAAAAGAAGCAACAGATATTTTACGAAATGTTCATGGAATTAAAATACCGATATTTGATAATCTTGATACACTAACAAAATGTGGTCAACACGGTGGTTCTATTAGTGAAAGCACAAAAATATATCAGTTTGTATCCGTTGCTTTAAAGAATAGAACACAATTGAGGGATGATTTAGAGGATATGTTTAAAAAATATATAAAAGAAAAAATAGAAGAAATAAAAACTTCAATTTGTACTACATTTGACGACAAAGAAAAAGATAAACTTCAATCAAACTTACTAATCTACGAAAATATAATCAATGTATATGAAACATTTAAGAGTTTAGAAAATGTGTGATGGTGATCTAGATTAAATATGTATATAAAAAGATTATTTAATATGCTTCTTTATAAACACAGCGAAGATAAGAATATTGATGGAGATTATTATATCTTAACATTAAATGGTAAGAATATCATATTAGATTATTTAACACTTGAACAGTACGAAAAGTTTATAAGCAACATAAATGATGGCTTATCATACTTGGTAAATTCATTCAAAGAATATGAATATACAAATAGTATTAAACAAATTAAAAATGTGAAGCTTAGTGATGTGGAAAATGGTATTCATTATTTTTACAGAGGCAAACAAAAGATAATTGTAGTTAAAGATAATAAAAAAATCGTTATAAGATTTATTAAACATTTAAAACCAATTATTTCAGAAACTTTTATTTATGAGATTGGAACACATAGGTTAATATTTAATGATGCATTTTTAGAACATTCCAGTTATTGAAAATAAAGGACTATAAGATGGGCTATGTTGGCATTGAACAAGATTATCCAGTAAGTATTAAAGAAGTGTTGGATATTACAGCAGAGACAGGCGCACTAACAACGCAGAGCAGAATAAGAGAACTAAAACCGTACAGAAGCAGATTTGAAGTAACGGACAAAGATGCACATTGGGCTGAAATGGTTTTGAATGTTATTCGTGATGTTGAGTGTCCGATGCTTATGTATCAAGCAGAAAAAGATGTTGTAGAGAAAGCATTAAGAATGTTGTTTGATGATTGGGAACTTGGGAAAATAAAAGAACAAACATGCATACCAGTGAAAGAGGAATATAAATGACTTATAACGAAGCTAAATGGATTATTCAAGAAGTCGAGAGGGCAAAAAAGGATTATCCAAGCACAAACGGAAAATGGAGATGCTTCTTTCCTGACGAAAGTTTTAGCAGCCGAAAATTAGATAAGATGGATTTTGATGATGTTACTGAAGCTGTCTTATCCTATTACGGAGTATATGAAATTGGCGATATTGTTTTAACTAAAGTTGGGTTGCCGTGTCTTATCACTTATATAGAAGATTATGATACAGCAGATACAATTCATAATGTAATATATCATGTTATATATTCAAGTGGACTTGTCGAAACTTTGAAAATTGATGATATAGCATCTAAGGTTGATAAAAGTGTAGTCGATTTAGAGGCCATACTGCATGGCATTTTAAATAAACATAATTGATAATGCAAAATAACACTTGACTAAATTGTGTTAATATAGTACAATAAATAAGGCAAGATAAAGAAACAATCTTTTTATTAACGTTTCAGTGAAAATAAACTCGCTAAAATAGTCAAAAAGATTTTTCGCTTGCCGACAAAATCAAGAAAGGTGAAGCGTTACGGTTTTCAAAGTGCGCTAAAATAGGTAGTTTATGGAAGATAGTAACGATAAAAAGATTGTTTTATCGGATCGAGGTTATGAACTTGTAAACTTCTGCGAATTTGATAAGTTTGCAACAAAAAGCTTCTGCGCAATTCACGGAGTAGATGAGAGTTTAAATCTCGGTGATATAACAAAAGTTGATGAACACAATCTTTTTCCATTTACAATGATTTGCGGTGGGAGTCCATGTCAGGATTTTTCAATAGCTGGAAAACAGAAAGGCAGCAGATGGCAATGCTCCGATTGCGGATGCGAGTATAATCCATTAACAGTTCATTATTCAAAAAGAAATAAATGCCCTAATTGCGGTAGCCAGAACCTTGACAAAACACGATCTTCACTACTTGTTGAATGGTTGCGTATCATAAAAGAAAATAAACCTACTTGGGGAATATACGAGAATGTAAAGAATATTGTAAGCAAGAGATTTAAACCTACTTTTGATTTATTCATATCTGAACTTGGCGAATATGGATATAACTGTTATTGGCAAGTATTAAATGCTAAGAATTATGGCATACCTCAAAACAGAGAAAGATTATATCTAATCATAATCAAGAAGGAAATGGATAACGGACAATTTAAATTTCCAGAACCGATATCAGATGGGAAGTGTTTATTAGACATGCTCGAAGATGAAGTTGATGAAAAGTATTACATCAACACAGAAAAAGCAAGAAGTCTTATAAGAGATTTACTACACGATGGTGTCTTAGAAGCCGACAAGACAAGACAAGACAAGACAAGACAAGACAAGACAAGACAAGAGGCAAGGTATTGACTTGTGTGTGAATGGTGCAGGAGTTGTTGATGTGGCTTGCTGCATTACGGCAAGATATGATTCTGGAATCGGAAACAGAAGAAAAGAGAAAAGTGGTATTATAGAATATAAATAATGCAAGATAAAACAAAAGATATAATTTTGCTTGGAAACATTCAAAAAGAAAACAATTTTAAAAATCCACAAGTGGGAAGAGTTTATTCCGTCTATGGTTTATGTCCAACACTTAATACTTGCCAAGGTGGGGGGCATGAACCAAAAGTATTGGTGAAAATAAATGGACAAAATAAGAATAAGACAGGCAACTAAAAAGGGTTATATACTCTGTGATGCGGGGGGGGGTATTTAATGCAAGTTACCCCAAAAGCAAATTAAAACGTGGAAGAGTTCAAGACAATGGATGGACTTGTCCGACACTTCAAACATCAAACATGATATTGAGGATAGAAAAGGTAAATGAAGATTGTGTGCGAAAGAAGATATGACGAAGGATTGAGAACCTTTAAGGATAATACTATTGGTGCGATACGGACTATCGATTCGGGGGGGGCGAAACGAGTGGTAGAATATGAAAAACGAGAAGGCGTTATTTATTTCCCAAAAGGTTATCTCGAAGATGATAGCGATACGATAACAGTATGTGAAAGTGACGAATTAGAAGAATATAGAATACGAAAGCTGACTCCAAAAGAGTGCTTTAGACTAATGGGATTTTCTGATGAAGATTTTAACAAAGCAGAAGCAGCAGGAATAAGTAACAGTCAGTTATATAAACAGGCTGGAAATAGTATAGTAGTAGATGTTTTATATCATATATATAAACAATTATATAAAGTTATGCCTTATCTATTCGATGACCTTAAATTGAGCAGTTTCTTTTCAGGAATAGGCGCATTTGAGTCAGGATTAGATAGGCTTTACATAGATATAAATACAGGAAAGATTTAATACAGGAGGTACATAATGGCGCGTAAAAGTGGAAGTATGATTTGCACGAGTGAATGTTCAGAATGTATTCACAGCAACTTAGATGTAAAGAATATTACATTAAAGTTCCACTGTGATGCAAAGGACAAAGATTATATTTACGGTCAGTATGTACCTTGTGAATTTAAGGAGCTAAGAAAGGATGGTAAGACCATGTAAGGGTGCTACACAAAAACAGTTATTAGAATTGTTTAGTCAGCGAGTTTTCTATCATGTAACTGGCGGTAAGAACATAGAGCCAAATTTAAAACCATGCGTTTTGTCAAAGACTCACGAATGGAATGAAGAACATCCGATAGTTGTCTACTTTGATGATGAAATGTGTTTGCAGAAATATAGCGCTTTCGCCAGATGGGAAGATTTATATGATGGATGGGAAGAAGCTGATAAGCAAGTTAAGCATATCAATAAACTATATACAAAAGGATTTTGGCGCAAGCCATATGTGAAAAGGGAAACTCTTGAAAAATTCAAGGGTGAAATGGTCAGGATTGAAAAACTTATAAATGAAGGATTGAAAGATTATCCGAATTTTCTCGGTATAGATTTCTGCGATGTAAACGCAAATGGTATACAAGTTCGTGGACATCATAAAGAAATCACTACACATACATACGGAAATCAACCAACAATCAAGTACGATTTTACAAATAAGAACGAAGTTATAAATGATTTCATAGAAATGTGGAAAGAGTTAGATGTTCCAGACGAGGTAAGGCGTTATAAAGACTTCATAGATTTCGGTAACAAGTACGGATGGGATTAGATGAATAATAATTTTGCAGAATTAGATAAAATTGATATTTCATTGTACTTGATATACGAATCTGTAGAAAGGATTATGTATGAAATAGAAAAAGATTATAAAGATATTTTTCAATCCATAACAGCAAAAGAGTTTAGACAATATATAAGAAGCAGATACGGAGTGTAACATGGGAAAGAATAAAGGCAAGCGCGGAAAGAGAACTGAATATGCAAAGTGGGAAAGCATTATGGCAAAACTTGATAACGAACTTAGAAAGCAAGCTGCCGAGCAGAAAAAGAACGCCGATAAGAAACCAAAAGGAAAGAAAGGAAGTCAAAATGAAGAATGAATTTCTTGTGCAGCTTAATACGATTGATCGTGTGAAACGATTTGTAAAAATCTGCGATAACTATGAAGAAGATATTGATTTAAGTAGTGGTAGATATATTATTGACGCGAAATCAATCATGGGAATATTTTCTTTTGATTTAACTAAGCCTCTGAGTGTTCATATCCACAGTAATAAAATTGATGTTGTGCGTAGATTTAATGAAGAAATGAGTGAATACAAGTATGACGATTGATGAGATTAAGCGCAAAGTAGAATCGGATGAATATAGTTTCCTGAGAGAAAAGCCGTTAGGCGAGAATATTATTCTTCTTGGATTGGGCGGCAGTCATGCATATGGCACGAATAACGAGAATAGCGATCTTGATGTGCGTGGAATCGCTACACATTCGGCAGTAGATATTCTGACAAGAAAAGGTTTCGATCAGGTTGTTAATGAAGCTACTGATACAACGGTATATTCTCTTGAAAAGATTATCAATTTGCTATCGAATTGTAATCCCAATACGATTGAGATCCTTGGATTAGAACCGTGGCAGTATTTGTATGTTTCCGATATTGGTCAGGCGTTGATTGATAACAGGGATATGTTTCTTTCAAAAAGGGCGGTTCATTCTTTCGGAGGTTATGCGGTTTCCCAAGCGCGAAGGCTCGATAACAAGGCGGTTAGACTTGTTGAACAATCAAAACGTGAAGAACATATTCTTGGAAGTATTGAAAACACACGATATTCTTATCCAGAAAAATACTTCAATTATCCAGAGGACGCAATTAGACTGTATATTGATAAGTCAGAACAAGAGGACTATGATACAGAAATTTTTATGGATGTGTCATTAAAGCATTATCCGCTTCGTGATTATAAATGCATGTGGTCTGAGATGAATAATATTGTCAAGGATTATTCAAAACTTGGAAAGCGCAATCAACATGCTATAGAACACGACAAATTATCAAAGCACATGATGCATTTGGTTCGACTTTATTTGATGTGTTTCGATATTCTTGAGCGTGGTGAAATTATTACTTATCGTGCTAAAGATCACGATTTTCTTATGGATATCAGGAACGGAAAGTATCTTGATGATAACAGACAACCAACGAAAGAATTTTATGAAATGGTAGATGAGTTAGAAGCAAAAATGAATTACTTAAAAGAACATACTGATTTACCGCCTAATCCAGATTACGATAGAATTAACAAGTTTCTCGCAGATGCGAATTGGAGTGTGTTAAATGGGAATTATACACCTTCCTGAAAATGTAGAATTTATATTAGAAAAACTGAATGACTACGGTAGTATTGGCTATGTGGTTGGTGGCTGCGTTCGCGATTACATACTCGGAAAAGAGCCTGACGATTGGGATATATGCACAGCATTATTACCTGAAGTTGTAGAAAAAGTTTTTCAGGATTACAAAGTAGTTGAAACAGGGATTAAACATGGTACTGTCACTGTAGTGATAGAAGATAAACCATATGAAATCACGACATTTAGAATAGACGGAACGTATAGCGATGGTCGGCATCCTGATGACGTAAATTTCACTGACAGACTCGAAGAAGATTTGAAGAGGCGCGACTTCACGATCAATGCTATGGCGTATAATCCAGATGTAGGCATCGTTGATTTATTCCACGGATTAGAAGATATTCAAGACGGTGTTATTCGGTGCGTTGGTAATCCAGATGATAGGTTTAAAGAAGATGGATTGCGCATAATGCGTGGGTTAAGATTTGCGATTACACTTGGATTTAGAATTGAAAATCAAACTCTCTGGTCTATGCAATATAATCGTGAATTGCTTGGCAACATATCCAAAGAAAGAATTTGCGCCGAAACATGTAAGATAATGAGTACACAGTTTCCGAGTGCATTTAGGACACTTTATAATTGCCTTGATTTATTCTACTGTATTACTCCATATTTTAACGATAGCGTGAAAAACGCAGGAACTTTATTTGAACATCATGAAGTTATCGAGTCTTTGATGGCGACAAATAAAGATGATGAACTTGCTGTAAGAATGGCATTGTTGCTACAGTTTACGGATAATCCAAAAGAAATCTTGACTGATATGCGCATGGATAACCAAAGAAGTAAACTTATTTGCGATATTCTAAAGCATAAAGAAGATTATAAACATATCAGCTTCAAGTATGATGATCGTAAATATGAAGTACGAAAACTGATTAGTGAGATAGGTTTTAGAAACACGAAAAATCTGTGTGATTACTGGATGGCGAAAGCAACGGTCGCAAGTCCAATCAATAAATTCAAGTTTTTAAAACTTATAAATCAGATGAAGGTTGACGCAGGAATCATTATCGGCAATAATGATTGTTGTAGCTTGGATAAGTTGGATATTTCTGGCGATGATTTGATAGAAATTGGATATGAACCAAGCAAGGAAATCGGCGATGTACTTCATTTACTTTTGGATGAAGTGATGAGAGATCCATTCAAGAATAAAAATAAATGGCTTGTAACTTGGGCGCAAGAACTGAAAGAAGATCAAGAAATAATACAAGATAGTAATTGACAAGCTATCTTATGTTTGGTATAATAGATAATGCAAGATAATAAAGAAAGGAAAGCATAACATGAGATTAACAAACAAATGGATCAATGGTGACTGTCTTACCGAACTAAAGAAACTTGACGCTGAAAGCGTTGATATGATTATGACAAGCCCCCCTTATCACAATCTTCGAGTTTACTCGAACGATCCACACGATCTATCTAATTGTGAAAGCTACGAAGAATATTATTATATGCTTGGTCTTGTTATCGCTGAGTGTGAACGTGTTCTTAAACCCGGTGGTAAATTTATCATGCAGTTTGAAGATTACAATTACACACTCGGCAGAGATAACAAGATGGGGCAGGAATCTATTACTGGCGATATTAACAGGATTATGCTTGAAAACAATTTCCAGTTATGGACTAAGGCATTTTGGCGCAAGTATTCCGCGCAGAGAGCAATGTTAGCACAGGGCAATCTCTATTATAGGAATATGAAAGCCAGAGATACAATCCTCGCTGCCAATGTCGGCTTCGTATATGTCTATAAAAAATCTGGCGATTGCGAACTGATTAAGGCATCTGATATTACACTTGCTGAATGGGCTGATTGGGCTGATGGTGTATGGAATATAGGAAATTCAGGCATCGGACATACAACTCCGTTCGCTGAAGCACTTGTTGAGAGATGTATTAGACTATGGTCTTGTCCGGGTGATGTAATACTTGATCCTTTCGCTGGTGCTGGCACGGTAAATAAGGTTGCTATCGAAAACCATAGAAGTGCAATCGGCATTGAACTCAATAAAGATTTCTATGATTTGGCAATTAATGAAAGATTTAGCAAGTGGGACGATAGTATTTTTGAAACAGATGATGGTATTGAAGCTATGAAAGAACGTTTCAATGTCGAACTTGAAAAAGGAAAAGAGCAGAGTACAAATGCTAAAGCTGTGAAAGAAGAGCAGAAGCGGCTTCAGCAGAAGAAGAAAGATGTTCGTGCGGAAATTAAAGAACTTGAAGCACAGTTAAAAGCTCTTGGACTGAAGGCAAAAGAAATTAAGGAAATCAAAGATAATGCAGTCATGGATAATGAATAATGCAAGATAATAATAATAATAATAAACAAATATCTTTGTGGGGGGGGGATTGCCTATCTCTGATGGGTAATCTCCCCGATAAAAGCATTGATTTGGTTTTATGTGATTTACCATATTCTTCCACAAGAAACACATGGGATTGTTTGATACCGTTTGATGAATTATGGGTGCATTACAAAAGAATAATCAAAGATAATGGCGCAATAATTCTATTTTGCGATGGTATGTTTACGGCGAAATTGCTTTTATCAAATCCTAAAATGTGGAGATACAATCTTGTATGGGATAAACAAAGAGGATGTGATTTCCTAAACGCAAATGTTAAACCATTAAAATGCCATGAAGATATAGCAGTATTTTACAAAAAGAAACCTACATATAATAAACAATTTTGGTATTCAGAGCCGTATAAGAGAACAAAGAATAGTAGCCTATCAACAAATTATGGATTTAGAAACGAAGCATTTTCTGAAAGTGAAGATGGCAGAAGAAATCCTTTAAGTATTCTATCGTTTCCTCGTGACAGCAGTAGATTACATCCAACACAAAAGCCGATTGCACTTCTTGAATGGCTGATTAAAACATATTCAAATGAAGGAGATTTAGTTCTTGATAACTGTTGTGGCTCTGGAAGTACAGGTGTTGCGTGTATAAATACAAACAGAAGATTTTTAGGAATAGAACTTGATAAAGAATATCTGCGCATTGCGGAAGAAAGGTTAGGTGTAAAAGATGCTTTACAAACTTGTTAAAATAACTGATTTGGATGGGAAAGATAAGACAGATGATGAAGTTGTGGCTCGCATTGGACGCATTATTGACCTTGATATAAAAGATATAAAGATTGACAATCGCCTGTACATGACATGTACAGACCCCGGATGGTACAAGTCAATCATTACTTCTTTTGTCAAAGGCGTTGCGCAAGCAGATGATGGATTGATTATCACGACAGAACATTCAATATATTTTCTGGTTGAGAAAGAAATCGCAGACTGGTACGAAGAACAGGAATATCAAATGAATGTCGAAATGGCATCACATTTTGATATGAATGGCGATCCGATATCATGAGCCTTAATAAAGCCATAGAACACGGCAAAGAACACAGAAAAGAATATTGTGGTTCAAAAGCGATAGATAAAACCTGTAGAAATCACGGCGGTTGTGAATGGTGTGAAGAAAACAGAAAACATAAATATCTTGTAAAAGAGATAGCCATAAAAGAAAGGATGAAAGAATTTGATCGAACTGACAATCCCTGTTGAACAGATACCATACATAAGAACGATAGAAGGACGCAAGTTTAAGGATGGCAAATGGATTTTCCCTGACCATGCCCTTCCGACACTTCAGAAATATGGACTGGTCGCAGAAAATGTAAGTATTGAAAAACCAAAGAAAATCGAATATGAACTTTCATCCTTTCTTCGCGGTTATCAAAAAGATATTGTAAACGAAGCACTCAACACAGGATGCTATGGTATCTTTGCCGATACTGGTACAGGAAAAACCGTGATGGGGTTAGAGGTTGCATCGCATTATAACAAGACGCTTGTTCTTTGTCCGCTAAGTGTTATTGAGACTGCGTGGGTTGATGACTGCAATAAGTTTTATCCTGAAAAGAAAATCATTAACTGTTGGTCAAATTCTCGCGATGGACGCATTGATGCGCTGAATGAAGATGTAGATATTTACGTTATGAATTATGAAAGCTACAAAATTTTGAAGAATGAAATTCGTGTAGCTGGATTTGATTGCATGATTGTAGATGAAAGCTCTTGCATGAAGAACATGGGTAGTCAGATAACAAGTATGGTACTTGAAATGATTTCTATTATTCCGCATAGATTTGTTCTTTCTGGATGTCCATGTCCAAATTTTAATGGTGAGATTTTTCCGCAGATGAAGTTCGTAAACAACGAGATATTCGGCAATAACTATTATGGTTTTCTTGCGCGATATTTCCATCAGGATATGGCTAATCCTCATGTTTGGTTTCAGACTGACGAAGATAAAGAAAGATATAATCTGCGCCTCGGTGAACAGTCTATCTTTTTAAAGAAAGAAGATTGTGTTGACTTGCCAGATAAGATTTTCCAAGTAAGAAGATTTGATCTTTCAAAAGAACAGCGCAAATACTATGATGAAATGATAAATGACATCCAATCTCACATCAACGAGTGGTCAAAATTCGAGTTTACCGCGAAATTGATGAAACTGCGAGAAATTGTGTCTGGTTTCGTTTATCCGAAAGTCAATAAAGGGGCAGAAATAGTCAAAATGCTCTCCAATAAAACAGCAATTTTATCGGAAGTGTTAAACGAAATCGGCGATAAACAGGTAATCATCTGGTGTCAGTTCCAATATGAAATAGATTCACTTGCCGAGCAGTTTGGCGGTGTAGGACTTACATCAAAAACCAAAGGCAGAGATGATATTATCAGAGATTTCAGGAATGGTAAGATCAAATATTTATTTACGCATCCTCAATTACTTGGAAAAGGATTAACGTTTGTAAACTGTACATACAATGTTTATTATTCATTGTCTTTCAGCTATGAAGAATTTAAACAGAGTCAGGACAGAATACATAGAATAGGGCAAACAAATAAATGTACATACATTATTTTGCAAGCTCGTGAAACTATTGATGAGAAGATATATGATTGTCTACAGCGAAAGAAAAGTGCAGTAGATGAATTATATAACGAAATCGGATTAAAAATAAATAATCCAAAATAATACAATTCACAAAAGGAGAAATAATTATGGCAGATGTAAGACTTAGAATTCTTCCACCTTGGTCAACTTTTATCAATGAAATCGAGGCGCTTTTTGATGGCGATCCGCAGATTGCGTGTAATGTAAATGTGGATGGCACGAATCCGTCAATCGTACTTGCAACTAATAACCCCGATAAAGCAGCTGCACTTTTAAAACTTCTTCCTTCCGAAAAGACATTCGGAAATGTCACATTAAAAATCGGAGTAGATTGTCATACTATTAGCAACATGGCTTTTGTAAATCCGAAAGAACTATTTGAAACTGCTTTCAGTGGTAATCCTGCATTTGCCTATGTCGTGTCAACAGAAGATTATTGGTATGTGCCGTTTACATATGTTGTTTTCAAAAACTGTGTTGTTCAGTTTTTTAATGACAACCTGAACGATCCGCATGGCGTGTTAAGCACACTGTATCAGGATATTGCAAAAGAAGTATTTGCAGATTGCCAGATGGCTGGTGGTGTAGCTTACTGCACAGACGTTGAGCGAAAGCTTGGAAAACCTGTCGATGAATGGGTAAAATTGAACTAATTATCTTTTGACAACAGATGCACGTTGACTTTAACTGTTAGTGCGTGCATCTGTATTTTTCGTGATTATAGAGGAAGATATAAGTATATATAGTGGTTTGAAATGTGACGCAATTACTTACGAAGAATATAAGAGTCATACGCAGTACGAAGCAAGACAAGATGAATACTATTCAAGTCGCAAAGATGAATATTTTGACGGTGATTGTTTTGATGGTGAAGATGATGATGACGAGGATTGTTGGTGAAAAAAAATGAATATAGAACCAACGCTTACAAATTCTTTTAACGAAACAGCGTTGAAAGAAATAATTGAAAGAATTAAAAAAATCAATGGTGATTTAAAAAAGGATGATGAAACTCTCGGATATTTAATTGCGAATAATGAAGAGGGTAATTATGCTTGGGTTACAAAAGATGGCTATATTTTAAAAATAGATAAGTCCAAATATTATCCAACAAGCGCCGAGATTGTTACACCATCTGATCCAGAACATTTACTTGAAAATGATATAAAAGCCTTAAAGAAAAGAATCAAACATTCTAAAAATCCAATGGAAAAGAAAAGTTTTGAGAAACAATTAAATCTTGTGTATAAGAAGAGGAAACAAAATGGTAGGTGCGGTAAGAGCGTTTGAAAATCCATGTTATGACTATTATATGTTGACTAAAAATTTAGGTTTTATGAAAGCTGGTACAATTTTCTATCACGATCCAGATGATAATGTTTATGGAAGTGTATCTGATGGATGTCTGAAAAATTGTTGGACTCCAGATGGAAGTTGCGCTAACAACATTTGTGGAGGTACAGTTATATTTCATTATCAATTTGCCAAAAGTGATTTATTTGAAAAAGTTGAAAGAACACCAAGCGCCTTAATGAACGAACTCGCAGTAGGCAATTACAAAATGAAGGTTTACAGCGATGGGTCATGGGATATACATAAATATGGTGATGTAGAGGAAATGAAATAATGACTGTCGGCGACAAAGTAAGAACTATGAATGATGATGAGTTGGCTGATTGGCTATGCAACCAGTTTTGGGATGATTATAAAACCGATGATGTTATAAATATTATTCGTTACAACCAAATCAGAAACTTTTTAAAAATGGAGTGCAAAGATGAAAGCAAGGTATCCTAATTTAGAATTGATTGAATATAAATTTAAACAATTTGTGTTTAGTGAAGGTGAGGGAATATTAAAGAATACTTGTTTCCCGACATTCAGGGCTGATGTTTTCATACAAACATGGGCTGATACTGCGACAGGATTTAATTTGAAAAGTGGTTTTGCTGGACAGGCTCTCACGGATGAATATACAACCGTAATTGAAATGCGTTGGCGAGTTTATACAGACGATGATAAAAGAAAATGGCGCGATTGCGATGATGTTATCTATGGCGTTTTCTTTGGAAATGAACTGGCATATGTATTTATCAATCCAAAAGAACAATTTTTTGAAGATTTGAAAAACAGGAAAATGTTGGCGCAACGCGAAGCTATGGGAACATATGATAGCTTAGATGGCGAAGCTAAACAAACAAAGATAGACGGAGAGTGAATATGCAGTACCAAGGTGGCAAGTACATTATATCATCTAATATAGCAAGCATCATTAGTAGGGGGGGGTACAATGAGGTATCAAGGTGGAAAATCAAGGATTGCAAAGGATATTGCCTTGCACGTAGAGGGGGGGGTATCACTAAGTAGAACCTTGGTTTCCCTCTTTTGTGGGGCTTGCAACATAGAAGCAAAGGTTAAAGGGTTTGATAGGATTATATGCAACGATAATCAGCCGTATTTGATTGCTTTATTTCAGGCATTACAGAACGGATATGATTTACCTGAAACAGTTACGGAAGAACAATATCATTACATAAAAGAACATAAAGACGATGATCCTGCGCTAACAGGATTTGTCGGATTTGCATGTAGTTTTGGTGGTAAATGGTTTGGTGGTTATGCAAGAGATAAGGCACAAGTTAATTATGCACTAAGAGGTAAACGGTCGCTTGCGTCCAAAATGAGGACGCTAATGGACGCAGAGTTTACTTGTTTGGATTATAGAGATGTTTTACTTCCAGACGGATGCGCTGTTTATGCCGATCCACCATATGAGAATACGACAAAATATGCTAATGGCGATTTTAATACTGCACAATTTTGGGAATATATGAGGCAGATAAGCAAAGATCATGTGGTATATATTTCAGAACTGAATGCTCCAGATGATTTCGTATGTATATGGCAGAAAGAAATAAGACGAATACTTGATGTTAATAAGAACAATCAGTTTAAGTCTACAGAAAAACTGTACATACATAAGGATAATTTAGAAATAATACAAAATAACTCTTGCATAATTCCATAAATGTGTTATAATATTCAGTAAGGAGGTATGTGCAAAATGATGATTTGTCCAAAATGCTATAATGTTATGAGTCATGTTTACAGATTTACAACTGATAGAAACTGCGAATTAGATATTTGCAAGAATTGTTATTTTGAAACGAAACCAAAAAGACTGAAGATTGACAATATTGAAATAATGCAAGATAACACGAAACACAACAAGAAAGAGAAAGTTAAAAAGGTTAATGAAAAGCCTAAAAAGAAACCAAATAGGAAGAAGCAGAAGAAAGGAAAGAAGAAATAATGTATTTCGCATATGTCACTACGTTAAAGGAATTACATAAACACTCGAATGCAGACAGACTCCTCACAACGAGCGTGTTTGGGAATAATGTTATTGTTGATTTGAATTATCATGAAGGACAGCGCGTTATTTATTTCCCTGTCGATGGGCAGCTGAGTGAAGAATTTGCAACAGACAATAATCTTGTCAAGAAATACGTTCCTGTTTCCGAACTTGACGATGCACAGATTGAAGGAAAGCAAATTATTCAGAAAGATGGCGTTGATGTTATAAATGTCGGTGGATACATGGATGCCGAGAAAAGAAATATCACGGCATTAAAACTTCGTGGCGAAAAGTCTGACGGATTAGTTTTACCGATTGAAACGCTTTCAAAGTATGTCGATGTAACTACACTGAGAGATGGCGATATGATTTCTGTAATTGACGGTCACGAGATTTGCAGAAAGTATATTCCGAAGAGAAAGAGAAACAATTCTTCTGGCGGTAGCAAGTACAAGGTAAACAAGAAAGAATTAAAAGAAACGGTTAGTTATCCTTTATTCGTTGAGCATATTGATACACAGCAGCTTGCATTTAATCAGAACGCATTTAGAGAAGGCGATACGTGCTACATCACATTAAAGATGCATGGCACGAGCCAGAGGACAGCCAACACACTTCAGATTACAAAGAAGAGAAGAAACCCAATTCTGAAAAAACTGTTTAAACTTCGCGATAAACAGACAAGAAAGTATCAATACATCACTGGCACAAGAAGAACCACATTGCGCGAGTATGACGGTGGCTACTACGGAAGTAACAAATTCAGACAGAAATATCATGATTTCTTCAAAGACAAACTTCCTAAAGGATGCGAAGTGTTCTATGAGGTCGTTGGCTATACAGAAGGAAATCAGACTATCATGGGCAAATGTTCAAATAAGCTCGTGAAAGATAAAGATTTCCAGAAGCAGTACGGGAAAGAAACCGTGTTCTCTTACGGATGTGAAGTCGGAGAAAATGATGCATATGTTTATCGCATGATAATGATGAATGAAGATGGCATTATGGTTGAACTTCCTTGGGAACAGGTACAAATTGAAGCCGAAAAGATGGGCGCTAAGTGTGTTCCTACATTTGAAAAGTTTATCTTTACTACATGGGATGATCTTATGGCGCGTGTCGAAAAATACTATGATGGCGCAGACCCGATTGGTAAGACACATGTTCGCGAAGGCGTTGTTATCAGAATTGATAACAGACCGAGTTTTACAGCTTACAAACATAAAAACTTCAGTTTTAAATGTCTTGAAGGAATTATCAAAGATACATCTGACATGCCAGACATGGAAGAAGCGGAAGAATTGATCGTGGAGGATGCCATATGAACAATATACCAACTTTAATGATGCTTGTAGGTTTGCCCGGAAGTGGTAAGTCTACATATGCAAGAACGTTGAGTAAATATTATCAGCTTCATTCTTCTGATGATCTTCGTGAAGAAATGTTTGGTGATGTAAATGAAAATTCAAAAGAAGCAAACGCGCAGCTTTTCACTGAATTACATAGGCGCATCAAAGAAGATTTAAGGAATGGTAAAGATGTCATTTACGATGCCACAAATCTCAATAGAAAAAGGCGCATGGGGTTTCTTCAGGAACTTAAAAATATTCCTTGCCATAAATCGTGTGTTTTAGTTGTAGCACCATACTATGTGTGTTTGCTTAATAATCAGAAAAGGGAAAGAAAAGTTCCTGATAGTGTAATCAAGCGCATGTACATGAATTTTCAGCCTCCGCACAAAACTGAAGGATGGGATGATGTAGATATCATGTTTAGTTGCCAGAGAGAAGATTTTGCCGATTATACATTAGCAACACTTTATAACCACGCAACAGGCATTGATTATATGGATCAGGGAAATCATCATCATAGTTTAACGCTTGGCGAGCATTGTAGAAAAGCAGGAAAATATATCCTTGAGAAATATCCCAAAAATGAGTTGCTTCATTTGGCGGCGCTTTTGCACGATGAAGGAAAGATATTCACAATGACTGCTGTAAATTCTAAAGGTGAAAGAGATGGAAATTGCCATTACTATCAACATCATTGTGTAGGAGCTTATGACTCAATCTTTTATCTTTACAATATGGATTATCATGTTGATGATATTATCCATGTTGCGACTTTGATTTATTTCCATATGCATCCTTATCGTGAATGGAAGATGAGCAAGAGTGTCGAAAAGAGATTAAAGATACAGCTTGGCGATAAAGTATTTAATGAAGTTGTTGCTTTGCATGAAGCAGACGAATATGCGCATTAAAAGATATGAGAATAAATTTTGGTGTTAATAGTCCAGAAATGGAGAGAATTAACTATTGGTTTCAATATGCGAATGAACTTTGCAGAACACATCAATGTGAAGATTGCCCTCTTGTAGGTTATCAGCCATATGAAACTGATGTAAGTATTCTTCGTTGCGAGACTGGTAAGGATAGAAAACCGAAAGGACAAGATAATGAACAAAGAGCAAGAAGAGAAACTAACGAAACAAATCAAAACAGAAATGACCAGAGTTAGAAACGATGCTATTGTTACTGGCATGAAATCGGCATTAAGTGTCGTATTGGATATGTGCAACAAAGAAAAGACAGATAAAGAAAAATTAGATGAAATAAAAGAATTTTGCGAGAAAGGATTACATAATGGAGAAAACAGTTAATATTCCAGAAATTCCACGCATGACAAAAGATGAATTTATGAACCAGTACGAGAGATATAAGGATTCAGAAAACCTTGCTGTAAATTTACATATTCATATGCCCGATGATAGCATTGAGATTATCTTTAATTCTCGCGGTCATACCAAAGTTAAATACGTTGATAAGACATACGATGAAAATCTGGCACATAAGAATAACAAAGATATTTATATTGTTGGCGCTGAATTTTCATCTGATAAGATTTTAGAATTTGGTTTCGATGCGGCGTTGCAGCTTATCCAGAGGGGTAAACGAGTTGCGCGTAAAGGATGGAACGGGAAAAACATGTTTATTTACTTTGTTCCAAAAGGCAATTACGCGCCTTGCACAAAAGCGGCTGCAAAATATTGTACAAATGATGATGGGTTAGTTCCATATGGTGCATATATTGCTATGAAAACTGTTGATGGTACGGTTATTCCGTGGCTTGCAAGTCAGACTGATTTACTGGCTCGTGACTGGTATACGGTCTGAATTTACAAAAGGAGAATTATGGCAGAGAAGAAGAAAGGAATTTTTGCAACATTAAGCTCTATCAATACTACAGATAAAGTTAAGGAAAAAAATGGATTAAAGTATCTCCCTTGGAGTTCTGCAATCCAGATTGTGAAGGGCATTTATCCAAAAACAACATTTGAGGTTATTCCACAAATCGTAGATGATAAAGGCAATACAAGACCTTGGCATGATGATGGAAAGAGTGGGTGGGTTGAAGTTAATGTAAAGATTGAAGCTGATGATGGTGAGATTTGTGAGGCTAAAGAAATGCTTGCAATCATGAATTTCAAAAACCAGTCAATCAGCGCAGATCAAATTACATCTGTTGATGCGAATAAAAGCATTAAGCGTTGTTTATGCAAGGCGTTAGCAATCGCAAGTGGAATCGGACTCTATATTTATGAAGGAGAAGAATTACCTGATGAACTTGCAAACGTAGTTAAACTTCAGAATGAGTGTATGGAATTGATTAAAAAGAAATGCAATCTTTCTGAAAAGGCAAAAGAAAAAGTTGGTGAAATCTGCAAAGCTGCGGATGAAAACGCAAACGGAGATCCGAGACTTATTGAGGACATCGAAGTTTTGTCGGAATTAAAGAAACAGCTTATGACAGTTCGCAAATAAATAATACAAGATAAAAAGAAAGGAAAAGAAAAGTATGGGTTTTAGACAGGACGCATATGCAAGAGTATGGGCAGTAGAAGAAAAAGGAAATTATTCTACAGCCAGAGTTTCAATCAGTCGTAAAGACAAAAACACAGGTACATACAATACAGATTTTCAGGATGGTTTTGTAAGACTGGTCGGACAGGCGCACACGGCACTTCAGAGTGTACAGATTGATGAAAAGAAAGGTCTGTCGATTAAAATTTCATCTTGCGAAGTAACAAATGTTTATACTGCTCCAGATGGCAAAGTGTCATACACGCCTCATTATACGATTTTCGGACTTGAAATTCAGGACGGAAACACAAATAACAAAGGAAATAACGTCAATTCCGCTAATACAAACAGCGGCTCGGATGAATTTATGAATATCCCTGATGGCGTTGATGACGAGTTACCATTTAACTAAACGTACACAATATATAGTATGTTGAATTTATAATGAACACTATATATTGTATAAAGTAACTAATAAAACCGACATTTTATTGAAAGGATTATCACATGGCAGAAAATTCAAACATTGTTAAATTTGAAGAGCTGCTGAGTGAGGTAAAGCGAGAAGGCGTAGAAAACCTTCTCGGCTTTATCCGCAAGTCAGATTTCTATACTGCACCAGCAAGTACAAGATTTCATCTTTCTGAAGAAGGTGGATTATTAAAACATAGCTTACATGTATATGAATGCCTCAATGCAAAGCTTGATGCACCTATTTGGAAAGATGTTCTCAAAGATGTTTCCAGAGATACGGTTCTGATTGTTTCACTTCTGCATGATCTTTGCAAAACATATTATTACGTGACCGATTACAAAAACCAAAAGACATATGATGCTAATAAGGTTGCTTCTTCGAACGCTCGTGAAGTAAAGCACGATGCAAAAGGCGATTATATTTGGGAAACTGTACCATGCTATACGGTGGATAACAAATATCCTCTTGGTCATGGAAGTAAAAGCGTTGTCTTTATTCTTCAGTACATGAAACTGTCAATGGAAGAGATCACGGCAATTACCTATCATATGGGAGCTTATTGCGATAGTTCGCAGTGGACAGAGCTTGGACAGGCTTATGAAAAGTATCCATTGGCTCTTGCACTTCATCAGGCAGACATGGAGGCAACACATATTTTAGAGGTGGAAAATGGCAAAAAAAGCTGATTTTAGAAAATGTCAATATAGCCATTGTAAACATGATGACAAAATTATCTCTATAGAGACTGATAAATACGCAGAAGAAAACGGTAGATATTATCATGCAGACTGCAAACACGAGAAGGATACAAGAGCAGAGATAATTGACTATTGGTATAAGTATATTGATGAAGATGTTATCTTCAATCAGCTTGTAAGGATTGTTGATCGCTTGATTTATAAAGAGTCTGTTGATTGTGACTACTTGTTATGGGCGCTTAAAAAGAAAGCAAAATTTCTTAATCATCCACCCGGACTTGTATATGTTGCAAAAGACAAACAACTTAAAAAAGAATGGGATTTTGAGAAAAAACTTAAAGCGTTTAATGAAAGTAAAACAAAGATAGAAACCAAATCAGACAATGAACCTTCGTTCACTTATAACGAAACTGACAGTAAAAAGAAATTTGGAGATATTTTCGGGGGAAAGTAAATGGATATATCAGAATTATCAGATATCCAATCTGAGAGTGGCGTTATCGGCACATTGATATTTCATCCAGAATATATACTTCACTCTGATACTTTCTTAAAGGCTGGACATTTCTATAACGTTGAAAACGGATGCGTTTATTGGGCTATTCAAGAATTGATAGAAGAAGGTATCAATAATATTGATGCGTTGAATTTATCAAATAAACTCAACAGCAATACAGGGGTGAAGCATACAATTGAAAAATATAACCTTCCATCTGTTCAAGAGTTTGTTGAATTATACAAAGAACTTGCACGGCATACATTAGAAGAATATTTGATGCTTGCAAAAAATGTGACGGAGCTTGCATTTAAAAGAGATCTCTATAAAAAGCTCGTTGGTCTATCTGGCAAATGTTTTGATAAAAATCTTACGCTTGATGATTTGAGTGGCGATGTTTATGGCGAATTAGATGATGTTACGGCAGAATTTATTTGCGGTTCTGATGTGAAACTGCTTGGCGATGAGATAGATGATATCTGGCACGAAATAGAAAGTAGAAGAACATCAGATGGAATGTACGGCATCCCATCAAAATTCAAGAGTTTTAATAAGCATTTTACATATGAAACAGGCGAATTGGTAGTTGTTCAAGCCAAATACAAAGAGGGAAAATCAATCATACTTATGAATGAAGTTGTACATAAGTTAAAGAATGGTGTTCCTGTTTTGGTTGTTGATACTGAAATGCAGACAAGGTTATATGTCGAAAGACTTCTTGCACATTTATCAGCCGTAGATATAGAAAAAGTGAAGAACGGTAGATACAATGCTGAAGAAGAACAGCGTATTAAAGACAGTATCGCTTGGATAAAGAAGCAAAAGTTTAAACATATCTATAAACCAGAAATATCCGATAATGAATTATATACTACTTGCAAGTTATGGATTAACAAAATTGGAATCAGATTTCTTGTGTTTGACTATCTGAAAAGCAATGAGTCAGAAACAGGCACTAACTACAATGTACTTGGCGCGAAGTGTGACTTTCTGAAAAACAAGATCGCAGGAGAATTAAACCTTGCTGTACTTGCAGCTTGCCAGTTAAACAGACAAGGTGAAGTAGCCGACAGTATAAAGATCAATCGTTATCTCTCTGTTGGTATTAAATATGGGCAGAAAACACAGGAGCAGATGGTTAAAGATGGCGCTGAATGTGGAAATGCATATGCAAAGATATATGTTAATCGTCTTGGCAAGCAGATGCGTGAAGATGACGAGGATGATTATATCGACTTGTATTTCGATGGTGATAAAATGACAATTTCAGAAGTGAAACAACATAGTAAACAAAATAACTTTTAAGGAGGATTAGGCATGACATACGATGATGAAATGCTTCAGGAAATAAATGCAAGCGTTGATTTATTAGAGTATGTTAGCCAATCTATAGAGATGGAAAAGAAGGGGAGAGATTACTTTGGGCATTGTCCACTACACATAGATAATACTCCCTCTTTTTCGATTACACCAAGTAAGAATTCTTATTATTGTTTTTCATGTGGTAGATCAGGTGGCATTATTGGTTACTTGATGGACTATGAACATTTGCGATTTGATGATGCAGTTGATAAAGCTGCGAAGCTTGGCAATATGGATTTGTCTAAAATGTGCAAATCGCAAACAATAACGTTTCTAAAAAAAACAAAAAATCTAATGCGCGAAAAAGAACAAGTAGTCCATGAGATATTGAATAGTAATGAATTGAATAAATATAGTTACGAAGATATTCCAGAATGGATAGATGAGGGGATACTTCAGGAAGTTATGGATTTGTTCGATGTAAGAATAAATGATCGCGACAATAGGATTGTATATCCTGTTTATGATATAGATGGGAACTTAATCAATATTAAAGGAAGAACGAGATATAAAAATTTTAAAGAATTGAGAATACCTAAGTACATCAACTATTATCCTATAGGAACGATGGATTATTTTCAGGGGTTAAATGTAACGTTGCCGTTCATCAAAGATCAGAATGAAATGATTATATTTGAATCCGTAAAATCTGTAATGAAGGCTTATGGTTGGGGATATAAAAATAGTGCATCGGCAGAAAAGCATACGATTACTGATGAACAATTAAAACTCCTTGTTAGATTGCGCGTAAATATTGTCTTTGCGTTCGATTCAGACATAAGCTATTCAGACAAAGATATCAAAAAGACTATAGATGTTTTAAAAAGAATAACAAATGTATATGTCATATACGATAGGAAAGGATTACTTGGAGGCAAGGATGCTAAAAATGCACCCGTAGATTTATCAAGAGAAATATGGGAGCAACTATATTTTAATAAAACAAAGGTAACGTAATGAACGAGTATAAAGACAAGATAGACAAAATGAAGTGGTCATATTCAAGAATAACTTGTTATAACCATTGTCCATATAGTTTTTATCTTAAATACATAATAGATGATGATACACAATATTTAGCCGAAGGAAACTATTATGCCGAAGTCGGGAGTTATGTTCATTCGATATTAGAAATGATTTTTAACGGCGAGTTAAAAGTGGAAGATGCGTCACAATATTATGTAGATCATTTTGATGACAATGTATTTTATACGACAAGGCAAAGTGCTATGGACAAAGCGTATGAGGCTTGTGCTGATTACTTCGCATCAGTTGATTTTGACTGGCTTAATCACTATGAAATACTTGGCGTTGAAAAAGAACTTGATATCGATTTGAACGGATATAGATTTATTGGCTACATAGACCTTCTTATAAGAAATAAAGAAACCAATGAGATATCGGTAATAGACCATAAAAGCTCTGGATACCCTTTTAAAAAAGATGGCAAATCTGTTTTAAAGAAATCGGAAGAAGATTTTTCAAAGTACAAAAAACAGATGTATCTATATTGTAAAGCTGTTTTTGATGAATATGGCGTGTATCCTAAATGGATAATATGGAATCACTTTAAGGATCAGAAGATAGCAAGAATACCTTTTGTGAAAAGAGATTATGATGAAGCATTAAAATGGTTTTCTGACGAAATAAAAAAGATTGAAAATGATGAAACTTTTGACGCGAACTTAGAATTCTTTTATTGCACGCAGTTGTGCGATTTCCGTTCGTCATGCGAATACGCAAATCAGGATGAGTAAATGAGATATAATAACTATCACAAACATGACCATAAAGGGAATCCGTGGAGTCTTGATGTAGTAGTCAAAGAAGAAGATTATTGCAAAAGAGCCGTTGAATTGGGGCATACAACTGTCTTTACAACAAATCATGGTGTGCAAGGTGATATATTCACTTGGCTTGACTGCTCAAAACGATACGGCTTGAAAATGATTTATGGTACAGAAGCATATTATGTTCATGACCGTATAGCTAAAATTCAAACTGGTGAAGATAAAGATGGCAATCCTGTATATGGAAGGGATAGAAGTAATAGACATATCATCATTATTGCGCTGAATAATGACGGTGTAATGCAACTGAATGATATCATGTCTGAAGCTCATGATACTGGTTTTTATTATCGCCCAAGGATAGACGATGAACTGTTATTTTCGCTTAATCCAAATAATTTCATAGTAACTTCAGCTTGTGTTGCAGGAATTTGGCAGGACAGAGAGCTTCTTCTTGCATTAAATCGGCATTTTGGAAAACATTTCTTTCTTGAAATGCAAGCACATAATACGGATTTTCAAAAACAAGTAAATACTGCAATGTATGAGTTCAGCAAGGCATCGGGAATTGCCATGATTCATGCTAATGACAGCCATTACATTCTTCCAGATGATGCAAAATATAGAGATATTTTTCTTAAAGGAAAAGATAGAAAATATCCAGAAGAAGATGGGATGATATTGGATTATCCTGATGATAAAACAATAATCAACCGATATGTAAAGCAAGGAATATTCAACAGAAAGCAAGCAGAAGAACTACTATACAACACTCTTGTATTTGACGATTGCTCTGAAATTACAATTATAAATGATGACATTAAACTTCCATCTGTATCACAAAATCCGATAAAGGATTTAAAGGACATAATCAATAATAAATGGTTAGAGGAAAGAAGAAATATTCCAAAACATGAATGGGGTAAATATCTCGATGCAATCCGATATGAGGTTGACATCGTAGAGAAAACCAACATGGCAAACTATTTCTTAATTGACTATAACGTGGTAAAAGATGGTCAAGAGAAGTATGGTGGCAAATTAACCAACACTGGAAGAGGTTCAGCGCCGAGTTTCTATATTACAAAGATGCTTGGATTAACAGATATAGATCGTGTTGATGCTCCAATAACATTATTTCCGACAAGATTTATGTCTGTTGAAAGAATACTTGGTACGCGCAGCCTTCCAGACATTGATCTTAATACCGCCGATAGAACGCCATTTATCAAAGCCACAGAAGATTTGCTTGGCGCTGAAAACTGCGCATGGATGATAGCTTGGAAACCATTACAAGACTCATCTGCGTTCAGGGTTTATTGTAAAGGTATTGGCAAGAATATATCGGAATATGACGATGTAGCCAAAGACTTAGATAGTTATCGTGATAATCCAAAATGGAAGAAACTCATCGAGGAAAGTCAAAGATTTGTCGGCGTTGTTGAAAGCATATCCGAGAGTCCATGTAGCATGTTGTTATATAACAAACCAATTCGAAAAGAACTTGGACTCATACATACGAAAGAAAAAATATGCTGTCTTTTAGATGGATACAACTGTGATAAATATAAATATTTAAAGAACGATTATTTATCAGTCACTGTATGGGCGATAATAAAAGATACCTGTGAGCTTGCTGGGATACCAATTCCTACTATCCGAGAGATTGATAAACTTCTTGATGACAAAACATTCGATATCTATGCGAACGGATTAACATGTACAATCAATCAGGCTGATAGTGATTTTGCGACAGGGCTTGTGAAAAAATATAAACCGCAAAGCGTATCTGAAATGTCTGCATTTGTAGCCATTATTCGCCCCGGATGCGCAAGCTTGCTTGATGATTTCATAGACAGAAAGCCATACACTACAGGCATTGAGGAGCTTGATAACATTCTTGTCGAAGGGAAACACAGAATGATTTATCAGGAACTAATTATGAAATATTTGATTTGGCTTGGTATAGAGGAAACAGGATCATACGATATCATTAAGAAGATAGCTAAAAAGAAATTTAAAGAAAAGGAACTTGCAGACCTGAAAGATAGACTATTACATGGGTGGATGAAACGTGTAGGCACAGAGGACGGATTTATTGAAACGTGGACTGTTGTTGAACAGGCTGCACGATATTCTTTCAATGCATCGCATTCGCTATCTTATGCATATGATAGTTTATATGGTGCGTATTTGAAATCGCATTATCCGCTTGAGTATTATACAACTGTCCTTAACTATTACGCAGACGATAATGAAAGAACACTAAAATTAACCAATGAATTAAAGTTTTTCAAAATTGCATTAAAGCCAATTAAGTTTAGGCATTCTTCGGCGAAATATAGCATTTCAAAAGAAACCAATGAAATATTCAAAGGTATATCTTCTATCAAATATATGAATACGCAAGTAGCAGATGAAATGTATGAACTTAGAAATAATAAATATAATTCATTTATTGATTTGCTTTACGATTTGACTAACAAGACAACTTTGAATTCGAGACAATTAAAAATCCTTATTGAGCTTGATTTCTTCAATGAATTTGGTGATGCCAATTACTTGATGAAACTATATGAATACTTTGATTATTTTAATGGCAGACTTCAAATTAAAAAAGATATTCTCGAAAGAGAAGGATTTAATATGGATTTAATTAGAAGCTGTGCAGAAAAAGAATCACTAAAGATGTTCACAAAACTAAATAGCAGAAAACTATTACAGTTGGTTGCAAACGAAATTCATTGTCCGAAGAGAACATTAAAAGATAAAGTTCAAGCGCAGATAGACCATCTTGGATATGTCGATATCATTGACGATAGATATAGTGGTATGGCTTGCGTGGTATCACTTGACACCAAATATGCTCCGAAGTTAAAAATGTATTCTTTAAAACATGGCAATACACTTGATTGCAAAATCGACAGGAAAACATTCAATAAGAATAAACTCAAAGAGGGCGACATTGTTATGATTTCGGGATGTCGTAATAAACCAAAGATGAAAAGGAATGAAGATGGCGAATTCGTTCCAGTTGAAGGCACAAGCGAACTCTGGATCACATCATATAAAAGGATTAACAACATATGAAAGAATTAAAATTATATCAATGTGAGGTATGCGGTACTTCGTTTAACGATGAAAAGAAAGCAAAAGAATGTGAACATGCACATAGAAAAATTATCAAGACGATTTCGGCGAAATACAGACCTTATACATCGGCAAAAGATGGCATACCTGACAATGTGATAGTCGAATTTGATGATGGCAGTAAAGTAAGGTACACAAGGGGATAAGATGAAAAAGTACATTGTCATTAAGTTCAGTGAACATGAAGTGTTTATATATATATCTGAAGCGGAAAGCGCTGAATGTGCATTGACATTATTATTAGGAACAACAAGATTTATTGGCTCTTTCACATCTGATAATGTATTTGGCGATGGTGGATTTGCCATTGAATTAAGAGGCAAAGAATATTCTATTAGCGAATCCGTTCAGCCGTTGGTATGGATGCTCACAAATTTAAAAGCATTGCAAAATAATAATTGACAATGCGGATTATATATGGTACTATATTGGTGTGGTAGTTCGAGAAGGCTATCACATCAATATTGACAGATAAATAATGCAAGATAATTCGGAGAGTGAATGAAAGTCGAGATTATCAATCCAGAAGAATTAAAAAATCTGTACAAAAATCATGGTGTATTTGCATGTACATGTTATGACACGCCTGAAAAGTATGCAGAAAGAGTAGGAAAGTCATGTGAAAAAAGTGGACACATGAGCGGAAGTAGATGTGAATACATCAAGTTTAGAATTACAGATGTTGATCGCGGTACAGCAGAACAGTGTATGAGACATGAAATCGGAGTTTCATTTCCGTTCGAGGACATGGATAATTATACGTTTGATGAATATTCAGAGAAGGTTATTGATGTAAGCCCTGACCAAATCGTTAAGAACATGGGGAGTTTTCGCTACATTGATAAAGATGGTTTCACATATACAACCCCAAAAGAGATTGAAAATAACCAAAGAGCCAAACTTATTTACGACACGTTAATGTGTTCTATAAATACGGCAAGAAGTGAATTAAAAGATATTCTTGACAATAATGATGTTGATACTAAACGTGTTAATGAATGTATTAATTTTGTTTTGCCAAGGGCAACAAATTCAACATTGACAATTGGTTTTACGCCAGAGGCATTGATACGGTTTATGCATAAGAGGCTATGCAATCGTGCGCAGCCAGAAATTCAGAAACTTGCAATCGCAATGAAACAAGCCGTGAAAGAAATAAATGAAGATTTTGCAAATGAACTTGTTCCCCATTGCGTCCATCTGATGTGGTGTCCAGAAGGAAGGATGTCGTGTGGCATATATCCATCGAAAGTAAAAGTTAGGGAACTAATACAATCGGTTGTAAAAAAATGAACAAATATATTGATTTTGATTTAATAAAAAAGTACCCGAATAAATACAATCTAACGCCAAAGAATATCAAGAAATTAAAAATACTTGATTGGGAAAGATTAAAGAAGAGAACATGGCATAACGATGCAATGCTGTCTGGTAATTGGTGGTGTCACCTTGAAGGAAGTAATCTTAACGGCGATTATGATGACGAAGATGAATTCTGGATTGGATTTAATGAAGCCAATAACAAGATAGATTGTCACTTCACATCATATGGTGGAATGTGTCACTATCGTTTCAATGAATTCTATAAAGCTTGTGACATTGAAAACAAATACGACATGAATATTCAAGTCAATACTATTCGATGGCTTAATAAAATGATAGACGATGGGATTTTAGAAATTTGATAGGAGATAAGAATGATTGTAATCGTTGGTGAGAGTGCTTGCGGTAAAAGCTCTGTTGCAAAATATCTAATGGAGCATTACGGATATAAACGAATTGTGACTTATACCACAAGACAACCAAGAGAAGGAGAGCAGGATGGCGTTGATTATTTCTATATAAATCAGCAACATTTTAAAACACTCGAAGATCAAGGTTTCTTCGCTGAAACAGCAACATATAATGGATGGAGCTATGGAAGTGCAAAAGAAGATTATAAAGATGATTGTGTTATCGTCCTTACGCCAAGAGGATTAAGGTCTATTAAAAGATCTGGAATTGACAATATCTTCGCTGTTTATATTGATGTTCCGAGGAGAGATAGGCTTATCAAGTGTTTAGAACGAGGCGACAACATAGAAGAAGCATATCGAAGAAGCCTAAGTGATGTTGGACAGTTTGATGGGATTTCTGACGAAGTAGATTTGGTTGTTAAAAATGATAAATATCTGTGCGGTGTTGAAGTAATTGCAGACGCGATTATCGAGGAAATGAATTCATGAAGGAATACAAAATTTATACTTGTGGCAAAATGAGCGGGATACCATTCGAACAGCAGATGCAATGGAGAAAAACATTAGAAACATTTGTTCGAGATAAATACGATGGTTCTGACAAAATTAAATTCATTCATCCCCCACTTTACTTTAATTATGAACACATGATGCATAAGACGGAGCGCGAAATCCTTGATTGGGAAATGATGCAACTGCATGACTGCGACATCGTTGTTGTTAATCTTAAAGGTATTGATTCAACTATTGGATCGCATATGGAACTTGGTGCTGTTCAAGGTATAAATCGTTTTGGCGATAAATACATATATGTCGTTGGTATTGGGGAAGAAAATAATCTTCATCCTTGGATTAAAGAAACTTGCAACAGAATAGAAGATAATTATTCTGATGCTTCACAATATATAATTGAATATCTACTTATATAGTGGAGGTTGGCAATTTGATTGATAAAATTATTAAACGCGATGGGCGCATCGTGGAATTTGACAGCAACAAAATATATAACGCTATCTTGAAAGCATTTAATGAAACAGGAAATTTAAAGCAGAATGACTATGAGTGCATAAATCGCATTGTAGAAGAAATATCAAATCTCAATAAGTCCGAGATGAATGTAGAAGAAATTCAGGATATTGTTGAGAAAAAGTTGATGAACAGCAAACGAAAAGATGTTGCAAAACTATATATCTTATACCGTAATGAAAGAACAAAGGTAAGAGAAAGAAACGCAAAATTAATAAAAAGCATATCTGAAAAACTTGAAGCATCCAATGTGCAAAACCAGAACGCAAATGTTGACGAGAAATCTTTTGGTGGAAGAATTGGAGCTGCAACAAGCGAGGTAATGAAGGATTATGCAATGAATTATTGCATGTCCGAAATGGCAGTTAAAAACCACAAAGAGAATATGATTTATGTTCATGATTTAGACCATTATCCTGTCGGAGATCATAACTGCATGTCAATTCCTTTTGATGATTTACTTGCAAATGGTTTCAATACGAGACAAACAGATGTTAGACCAGCGCAATCAGTTAATACGGCGTTTCAGCTTCTTGCTGTTTTGTTTCAGCTTCAAAGCCTTCAGCAATTCGGCGGCGTAAGTGCAACGCATCTTGACTGGACAATGATGCCATATATCAGGAAAAGTTTTTGGAAACATTACAAAGATGGCGCAAAGTATATTGAGGGCGCTACAGAAGAATTACATATTGATTGCAAACCAGAAGAGTTATCTATAGAAGATGATTGGTATAAAGATTGTTTTCCAAAAGCATATAAATATGCGTTTGATATGACTGTGAAAGAAGTATATCAGGCAGTCGAAGGAATGTACCATAATCTTAACACATTGCAGTCACGATCCGGGAATCAACTTCCTTTTACATCAATTAACTATGGTACTTGTACAACACCAGAAGGAAGAATGGTTACAAAAGCTGTACTTGATGTATCTATAAAAGGTATCGGGAAGTTGCATAAGACTCCTATTTTCCCTTGCGGTATTTTCCAATGTATGAAAGGCGTAAACAGAAAGAAGGGCGAACCAAATTATGACTTATTTAGATTAGCATTACAGTCAACGGCAACAAGGCTCTATCCAAATTATGCTAATGTGGATTGGTCTGGTAATGAAGGATACGACATTAACGATCCGCGCACATACTTCTCGACAATGGGATGTCGGACAGCGAATGGATGGGATGTAAATGGTTTTGGTCAGTTGAAAGATGGCAGAGGAAATATTTGTCCTGTTACTATTATACTTCCTACTCTTGCTATGATGTGCAGAAAGTATGGCGAAAGTCATCATTTGATTGACGGTGAAAACGGAGAAGAAGTTTTACTTGATGCTTTTATGGATTTGTTGGATGAAAAGATTCACGAAGCAAAAGATATGCTTCTTGAACGGTTTGAATTCATTTGTTCGCAATCGGCAGACTCGGCAAAATTCATGTATGAAAACAATGTGATGGCTGGATACGATGGTAAAGATATTTCATCTGCATTAAAACATGGAACTATAGTAATTGGTCAGCTTGGACTTGCAGAAGCGCTTCAAATTCTTATAGGTTGCAATCATACTACAGAAAAAGGAATGGAGCTTGCAAAGAAAATCGAGGGACTGTTTAAGAAAAGATGCGCAGAATTTAAACAGGAATATAAGTTAAACTTTGGTGTCTATTATACGCCAGCTGAAAATCTTTGCTATACAGCTATGCAGAAATTCAAGGATCGGTTTGGTATTATTCCTAATGTTTCTGACAGAGATTTCTTTACGAATAGTATGCATGTTCCTGTTTGGGAAGAAATTTCACCTTTTGATAAGATTGATATTGAGTCACAACTTACAGGATATAGTAGTGCAGGATGCATCACTTATGTTGAGCTTGAAGGCGGCGTAAAGCATAACATTGACGCACTTGAACAAATCGTCAATTATGCAATGGACAAAGATATACCATATTTTGCCGTTAATGTTCCGAATGATACTTGTATGGATTGTGGCTTTACTGGTGAATTCAATGATGTTTGCCCTGTATGTGGAAGTGATAACATTCAGCGTTTGCGCCGTGTGACTGGATATTTAACAGGTAATTACACTACCGCATTTAATAAAGGTAAACAACAGGAAGTCGAGATGAGGGTGAAGCATCAATGAAATATGCAGGAATAATCAACAATGATGTTGTAAATGGTCAGGGAGTATGTGTTAGCTTTTGGAGTCAGGGGTGTCCTCACAGATGCCCCGGATGCCATAATCCAAACACATGGGACTACAAAGGCGGTATAGACGGTGACGATCAGGAAGTTGTAAACCACATTATAGATATGATACATAAAAATGGTATTCAAAGAAATTTATCTATTCTTGGTGGCGAACCGTTATGCAATCAAAATCTTGCATTTACTTTTGGTTTAATTATGAAAGTAAAAGAGAAGTATCCAAATATCAAGATTTTTATCTGGACTGGCTATTCATGGGAAGATTTAATGTATTCTGTGAATGCCGAAAACAACGTTCTCAGCGTTACCGATTGTGATAAATTATACAAGATAATTAGTAACACAGATATTCTTATTGATGGCAAGTTTGTCAAGGAACTTCGTAATATTACTCTTCCTCTTAGAGGAAGTTCAAATCAGAAGGTTATTGACGCAAAGAAATCTTTAGAAAAGGAGCAGATAGTTTTATATGCAAAAGATAGCGAAATTTGAAAAGGTATCATTTGAGCAATTCAAAAAAGATTTTATGAATACATTAGGCAGTTGGTTTCTTGTCTATATAGATGAACTTCCTTTTAGTTTCAACGATCCAGACGGTTCTGTTGTAGAAACAAAAATTAGAGAGATTTACGACAATATCAAAATACCTGAAAGAGCCACTATTGGCAGCGCAGGATACGATTTTTATGCGTCGTTTAAAATTCATCTTGAACCCGGAAAAACAATTAAAATGCCTACAGGCATTCGTGTAAAGATTGATGATGGATGGGTGCTTCAGTGTTATCCTCGATCTGGTCTTGGATTTAAATATCGTATGCAGTTAGATAATACTGTTGGCATCATCGACAGCGATTATTATAACAGCGATAATGAAGGACATATCATGGCGAAGCTGACGAATGATGGAACGGAAGAAAAGACGATAGACATTAAATCTGGTGATGGCTATATGCAAGGGATTTTTGTACAGTATGGTATCACAATAGATGATAAAGCAGAAGGAATAAGAAACGGTGGATTTGGAAGTACAACTAAATGAGAGAAGCTATAGATAAACTTAACAGAAAACTACTAATCAATCCTCTCGGAAAAACTAAAGAATGGAAAGAAGGTTATATTGCGGGAATATTAGAAGCAATAGATATTGTTCAAGAAGGAATAGATGATTTAATTATTGTTGGTAACAATTATTTCGTAGTCATGTATCATAACGGCGATAAATATCTTCCATATATAGAAGAAATGCGCCTTTATAAAATAACAATCAAGACAAGAAAATCATATTGTTTCAGCCGAAATTTGAACGCAAATCGTTTTAATACGCCAACTCCAGATTTAGTTTTAGCGAGCGAAAAAGGATTAAGAGAGCGTGTTTTCTTTAATAAAGAACAGGCAGAAAAAGCAATCGCAATATAAAATTCCAAGGGCAACTATATTTTTGAATAGATTAAGTGTAGCTATTGACAATGCAATTTAAAACAAATATATAATAAGCGTTACAAAATAATACATGAACTGATAATACAACATATAGTTGCCCTTGTTATAAATATAATATTCACATATTCTATAATGGGTAAAGTAATATAAACATCTGGTGAATGCACGTTGGCTATTTATAGTTGGTGAGAAATCCATTGTCTATTTATAGATGGTGTGTGCATTTGCCATAAATAATGGGATTTAAAAATATGAAGATTTTTAACAAAAATGATTTATATAAAAGAACAAAATGGTTTTCTAAAGATTGCGAAAACATTGTTGAAACATTAAAGAAAGAAGGTCTTTCTATTGTGGATACGGCAAAGGCAACTGAATTATTAGATTTTCAAAAGCGTGCGGAGGATGATGGTAAATGAGTCCAATTATTATTATTCCTGAAGAGAAAGAAACGATCACTTTAAAAACAGAAGATTTTAAGAAATATATTAGTGATGCTTATTATAGCGGATATAACGAAGGATACGAAAAAGGAAAGAATGAGCCTAAGATACCATCTATTACATATAGAGGATTGGGAGAGACAATTCCTGTAAGTTGTGATGACACGGTTACATTATTTAATAAGGCAATAGATAATGAATTACTTAGAGATAAATGACGATCTTTTTAAATACCATGATAAAGGCTATCATCTGGTTCATTGCATTAGCGCCGACTTCAAACTTGGCGCTGGAATAGCCAGAGAATTTGAAAGAAGATTTAATTTGCGTGAAGATTTGCTATATGCTTTTGGTTCTAAATGGTATTTGGAATATGATGAGAAACTTCCGGGTGATGCTTTTTTACATGGTAAGAAAAGAATAATTGACTTGATAACTAAAACAAGATATTGGCATAAACCAACTTTATATTCTATGAGAAGAGCATTAGAGAAAATGAAAAATGGATGTGAAAAATATAATATTAAAAAAGTTGCTATGCCAAAAATAGGATGCGGACTTGATAAGTTGGACTGGTTAGATGTAAGCACGCTTATTAAAGATGTGTTCAAAGATACACAGATTAACATAGTTGTTTGCTACTTATAATAGGAATATACAAATGAAATATAACGGACTGATGGTAGGTGTTTTCTTTAAACATAGGGAATGGGCTGAACAATGGTTTAATGATTTTATCAGCAAAATAGACCATTCGTGCATTCTAAGATTTGTAAAGAATGGTGTTCATCCATTTATGATAGAACTCAAAGACGGAACAAGAATTACTGCTTATGATGCCAATGAAAAGGCAAGAGGAATTTGTATTGATAAAGCATTCGTCGAATCGGCAGTCGGCGATGAAATAATTAATGCTGTGATAAGACCTCTTATTGGTCATAAAAATTTTGTCGAGGTCGAATATTGATATGATGAAAAAATTTAATATTGCGCAAGCTCTTGATTTACAAAAACTTGATAATGGTTTAGATAGTTTTCATAGTAGTTTCTATAATCCCGACATATCATATGATCCAGTTATCTTGATGTCGCCAGAGACACTTGCGCGTATGCCAAGACTAAATGAATGTGAACGTTTTATAGGGCAAAGCACGAGAAATAACTGTACTGGTATGGTTGGTAAATATAAAGGATACAAAGTATTTTCTGATCCAACCCTTGATTATGGGGAGATAGAATTAAGATGAAGTATATATTTGATGTACCTGATGATTGGAATTTAAAAGACTGTTTTATAAAAATAGAAAGAAATGGCGATGTAAAAATTGAAAGACCTGTTGACCATTGCATCTATGAGGTAGCAAAAACAAAAATTATTTCTATGAAAGACGATCCTTATTACGGAACTTTACATGAAAGAGTTGCAAAATGTGTAGAAAAGCTCCGCGATCATTTTAGCCTTGGGTATATAGTTGATTCTTGCGGCGGTATACAAGCACTTGAAATAACAACGCGAGAGCTAATGAATTATTAGTGGAAATATGGATAAGAAATTTTTAACAATTAAAGAAATCTGTGAATATACAGGATGGGGAGAAACGAAAGTAAGGGAAATCGTAAAAAGAAAAGACAGTGTGTTCACGGTAAAAATGGGAAACAGGTACTACATAGATAAAAAGAAATTTGATGATTATCTCGACAGCTGCATAAAATATCAAATAGGTATATAAAATGAAGAAATTAGTTTGTGGAAGTTTTGGCAATATTTATTATGCGAATATACTTAAAGATGGAAAGATGTCTTTGTCTGGCAGAGTTGAAATGACTGATGACGCGCTGAATGCTGTGATTCAACACATTATGAGTATGCCGGACTATCAGAAAAATAATGGTTTTGCTGGTTATGTTTATAATAAAAAAGATGGTGGAAATATAACACTTTGTCTGTTTGATAACGATACACATAAAATATCGAGTACAATAGACGAACCGCCTGTAGATATTTCTACAGAAGATTTTGAGGCTGACACTGAATTTTTGAAACATATCATCCATGAGATATGTGCATATGCGTATAAAAATGGAATGGAGCAAAATGAAACTATCAGGACGATAGCTGGTAATATGATAGCCATGTTAGAAATTGCCACATTCAATAATAACAAAGGAATAGAAAACGATGGATAATTATTTTGAAAAACTCGCATTATTTAATAAGTGTGTATCGGAAGGTTCTTTTAAAAATTTTTCTGATGGCAATCATACATTTGAAGAATTATATCATCACAGAGCTATTTTATCATCCGTGGTTTTTAATATGTTTAAGGCAGTAGCTTGGAAATCAAAGAGACATCATGATGAAGAAAAAGAACCAATGTATGACGATATGTTTATTGTCGGAATTCAAACGCCAAAAGGTCAGGCTACATATCATTATCATCTTGATTGTTGGGATTTATTTGATGTTACAGAATTAACAAATGCACCTGAATGGGATGGTCATACGCCAGATCAAACAATAGAAAGAATAGCAAGCCTAAACGATATTATAAACGGTAATCAATAATTATTTTGTTTAATCTTTTATTGACATTTATTTGTACTTGAGTTACTATATGTGTGTAAGTTGAATACTGTAATTTGTTTCCCCGAAAGGAGATATGAATTATGGGAAAAGACTTAAAAGGAAAAGAATTAGGAAAAGGATTTAGTCAGCGCCCGGATGGGAGGTATGAAGCAAGGGCGAAAATCAACGGCGTTAAAATCGACATCTATGATATGTCTCTTCCAAATCTAAAGAAAACTTTTGAAATGGAAAAGGCAAGAGTGTTAAGAGATGAAAAGGGTATTAGACCAAACTTAAAACTAAAAGAATGGTACAATGAATGGTTTGAAAAATGTAAATCACCGCAGCTGAAATCAGATGTCAGCAGAAAAACATATGACAGGAAACTCAGAAACACGTTTATAAGGATATTGGGCGATAAGCGGATTGAAGAAGTCACGCAGATGAATATTCAAGATGCTGCCACTCAATTATATGAAGTAGAACATTATAATGCAAGAAGTATAAAAGAAGCATTAAGTGTTCTCAGAGAGTGTCTCGACATTGCCATTGTGAACAAAATTCTTTCTGTAAATCCATGCAGAGGCGTTACTGTTCATGAAGGAAACGAAATGGCGAAAGAGCGGAGAGTTCTTAACCATTGGGAACAGGATGTTTTTCTTGAAGAAGTAAATGACAGTTATTATAATGAACCTTATAGAATACTTCTGGTTACTGGCATGAGGATTGGTGAGTTTTCTGGTTTACAGTGGGATGATATAGATTTTGAAAAGAAAGTCATTCACATTAGACGATCAATGATGACTGCCTATCTGGATGGCAAAAAGATAATGGAGCTTACTACGCCAAAGACAGCAAATTCGTATCGTTCTATTCCGTTCTTTGATGATACGGAAAACCTCTTCAAAGTATGGAAGAATAAGCAGGATTTATACAGGCAGAAGCTCGGCAGTCGTTGGCGTTCAGATGAAAAGTTTGGTGATTTGGTTTTCACAACCACGATGGGATCACCTATCACGAGATATAATATAGTGCATGATTTGAAGAAGGTTGAGACAAATATCATCCTGAAAGAAAGCAATCGTGCTTATCGTGAAGGAAGAAAACCTCGTGAATTCGGGCATCTTCATCCACATTGTTTTAGACACACATTTGCGACAAGGTGTTTTGAAAAAGGGTTAGACCCTGTTGTTGTTCAGAGTATCATGGGACATGCGAATTACAGCACCACACTCTCTTACACACATATATTAGAAGATAAAACCAAAGAAGAGGTCACGAAAGTCGGCAAGTTTCTTTGAAAATTGAAGATTGACATTATTTTAAAAGTGCGTAGAATTAAGGCGATGCGTAACAATATCTTGCAAATGTGATTTTGAAATCTGCGTGATGTTGCGTAAAAGTTGCGTAGAGCGTTTTGGGAATGCAGTATTTAAGCCTGTTTTGGAACAAAGGTAGCATTTCAGATGGGGCGCTAAGTACCTCGGCTAAGTCTTAATCAAGAAGTCCTGTATAGCCTTGATTTATAAGGGTTTCAGCACATTGAGAAGTCAATTGACGCTGTTGAGTAAAGTATCATAAACTATCGTGTTTTATCGCAAATTATCAGCAAGTTATGCGTAAGATTTGCGTATAAAAATGCGTAAAATAAAAACCGATTTCCTTCGGCTAAGTTTACGCAAATACCTTAACAGTATTCAATTTACACACGTATAGTATCTCAAGAAAAGAGGAAGGAAAAGATTAGGGTATAAGACGTAGCATCTTATACCCTTATTTTTAATCACAATGAATCCAAAACATAGCAACGCCAGTATACTGACCAGCAGTTTTTCCAGTTGTATCTTCTACATATGTTGTGAATGATTGGCTTGAACCAGAAGAACCAGAAGAAAACATTGCAAGGTTTAGGTTTGTAACGGTTAATGTATTTCCGCTGCCATCTTGAAAATATGTATCTATATATTCGTTTTCATTTCCTTCGTTATATAACCTGACGTATCCTTCTGGATGTCCTAAATCCACATATACATTTTTTGTTGGAGATATATTTACTTCTACGGCATTGATATAACATTCTTCGCCGACATTTATTGTCGATGGTATTTCAATATAAAAACTATCATCACAAGTATAGGTAATTGTTGCTTGCGCCGTTTGTTCCGATGCGTAAACTGGATTAGCGATCAGCATTATAATTGATATGATTGTACAAAATATTTTCTTCATCTATCTCTACCTCACATATAGATTGACAGACATTGACGCACCGTTAAGCTGCGCATTATCGTTCAATGAAAAGCATTTAATGTTAAAAAGGCAATTCAAATAATCACCGTTTTCCAAAACTTTATTTAATTGTACTTCCTTTATCCCATATCCGGGTTCGATTCTCTTTATCTCGAATAGTTGCGATCCGTCTGATAATAGTAATTCTATATTCATATAGCAATTATTTGTTTTTGGATTGCGAAAATCGAATGATTGTTCTAATTCGCCAGATTTCATGTGTAATTCAGAAAATCCGAAAATCGAAATTGACTGATTTAGCACCTTTTCTCGACCTTTACTCTCCAATAAAATTCCACTTTTATTAGATTTCTTAAAACCAATAGATAAAAGTATACACATAAGAATAACAAGTGTCATAATAAGGATTGCAAATAATCTCTTATCTTTCTTTGCCATTATGATATCTGCCCTCTGAAAATAATTAAGCTCCTGATTAATGCATTAAGCGTTTCAATGTCAATCGCCCCTGTTATTTCAGTTTCATCAGTTTGCTTGTCAACCATTGATATTGAAAGCACACCTTCATTAGTTTCTGTATCAGTGTTCTCTGTTTCATCGTTTCCGTCTGTATCCGCACTTGTTCCTTGTGAAAAAGTAAGAGATACATTTGGTAGCAAATCAAAAGTAATCTTTTCTACATTTGAGTTTTCTTTTGAAAAATCATTATATTCAACAATAACATTATTCATTTGTTCTCACCTCTATATCACATTTCTTTTTATGAAAGACAATTACAAACAACCCACCAAATAATACATAGTGCGGAACAACAGTATCTTCAAAAATGTAATAATTTATTGCATCAGCTAAAAAGATTGCTACTACACTTAAAAATAGCCATGCTATAAAAAATGGTACGCATACTATTCCGTTAAAATTCAACGGAAGAGAAGAGTAATCCCACATAACAGGAAGTAAGTCAGTATATTTTGCAATAGTTCCTATGACAAGTTCCATTATTGTCACTAATAAAGCACCGCATAAGGCTTGCCAAAATAAGTCAACATCCCACGAAATGTAATCGTTAATCTTATCAAGTATGACAACACATAATCCGCCGCAACAACCCATCAACGGAAAAGAGTACCCACGAAAAAGGCACTCTATCGTCATATATAGACAAAATCCAGATAAGAATAAAACTAAGTTTTTCAAAATCATGTTTTTCATGTTACTCACCATCCTGTTGGCTAAGTAAATATTTTAAAACCTCACTTTGATATTCCTCTGGTATTTCTGTTCTATATGTAACTGCGCTTATTTGTTCGATTGTTTCCATAGACATGATATACATCTTTAATGAATTAAACCATGTCGTTTCTATAGTCTGTATTTTCTCAAGCGCTGTGTATATAGCTAAAATATCATTTGCAGAATAAAATTTACACGGCATATCATCTTCGTGCCAGAAAAGCGTACTTTCTCCATTCTGCGCCTTCAGAGCCAATGCCTGTATTTTAATTTGATCTTCGATTTCCAAAGAAAAATGATGGCTTTCACCATCACTCAAAACAACGTCTATTCCGTTTACTATCGTATCATGACATATTTTGCTCATTTGAGCAATTTTTGCATCGCGAACAAATTCTAAAGTTACTTGCTCGTTTTCATCTTGTGGTATTGTATTGTCAATCGGCTCTTCAGTTGGCTCGATTTCAATTTCATCATTTGTTTCAAACGCTTCAATTAGCGCATTATATTCTGTCTCGTCAATAGATATTATAGAGACATCTTCATATTGGATTCTGTCAGTTGTTGTAGCCTTCAGCCAGTCATCCCTATAATAGACTCCCCTAAATTCCACGTATTGCGCCGTGTCTATATCTGAGAACAGAACTATACCGTGTTTAGCCTGATATCGCCTAAAGTTGTCAAGTGACACGACCCCAACGATATTCTGCCCACTTATCAGTTTGTAATAACTCACTGTTCTTTCCTCCTTTAACATGTTCCCATTTCTTTGTAATTTTGTATCCATTATACTTTTCATTATATAATTTCAACATACTTCTAACTGTCGTATAAGAATTGGCAACTTTTGAATGCGCGACCCATGATTGAATTGAATCATAGACATTATCAATCGTCATTTTCCCATCTTGAATTTTATTTTCAAACTTCTTTAACTTTCTTCTCATTCTTACAGTTCCAGATCGTACTAATACTTTGACTATTTTTCCCGTGTCCGTGACAGAATAGTGTACCTTTAAAAATGTAAATCCTTTACTAATCTTCGTAATATGAGTTTTAGTCAAGTTGAAGTGTAATCCGAGATTTTCTGCTATCTCTTTCATGCCGCAAAGAAGATCATTCAATTCCTCTTTAGTTTTAAGGAAAATATTTCCATCATCCATATATCTTGTATAATATTTACATTTCTTAATATCTTTGATGTAGTGGTCAATGTCGTTAGCAATAACAAGAGCCATTATTTGAGATACCTGACTGCCAAGACAAATTCCGCATAACTCATCATTATCAAGAAGTTTAAGTTGTTTTTGTTTTTCTTCTTTATCTTTTATTTTATTTATTTTTACACGATATGGCGCTTTGATAATATCCATTGTCAAAGCAATTATTTCTTGATCGCAGATATATCTATTAAGCATCATTCTGCATGTTTTATGCGGTATGCTGTCAAAGAAACTTTTGAAATCAAACGAGAGAACATAAAAATCAGTTCCATATTCTTTCACCGCATTTCTAAGGTGTTGAAGCATTCGATTTCTTGAAAATAAAACACCTTTTCCTTCAAGACTTGCTCCATTATCATATATCAAAGTTTTAGATAATATTGGCACAAGCGCATAGTCGCATAATACTTTTTGAATAACCCTGTCTTTAATATGGATTGGCGTTATAATCCGTGGCTTTCCTCGTTCATATATGGTTATTTCTTGTGAATGTCAAGCACTTTTTCCAGTGGTAAGGTAAGGAGTTTTTCTATTTGTCCGGTAAGGAGTTTTCCATAATCCTGGTAAGCAAATTTTCCTATTACACGGTAAGGACTTTTTCCACTATCTCGGTAAGGACTTTTTCCTGGTTTACGGTAAGAAGATTTTCCATTCACAACCGAGTGGTTATAGATAGCTTAAATGAAGAGTTCAGGGTGCTTTAGTCGGTAGGAATCGCCCTTCAGTGAAAAGCACGCCGCATGGCTGAGGATCCGGTCAAGCATAGCGCCTGTCAAGTCCGCGTCGCCCATAACCTCTGCCCATTCAGAAACCTGTTTGTTGGTAGTGAAGATCACGGAGGTGGTACGGTAGCAGTTGCTGATGAATGTAAAGAAGCGGTTGGCCTGGCTGCGGGAGATGGGTGTATACCCAATCTCGTCTATCAGAACCAGCTGGGCTTTCAGGATATTCTTCAAGCGGAAACCGGAGGATCGGTCGCCCGCAGCGGCTTTATCCATGATTGACACAAAGTTGGCCATGCGTTCAAAGCAGACGGTATAGCCGTTATTGATAGCCTCCAGCCCAAGCCCGCAGGCAAGCATGGTCTTCCCAAGACCGGGAGGACCAGCGAAGATGATGTTTCCATGGGTGTCGATCCAGTTCAGTTCTTTAAGGCGCTTGATTTGTCCCTCTGTTATGCCGGATTCCAGTTCGGAGATATCGAATTCATCGATGGAACGGATATCTGGTGGAAAGTGTGCTGCAGCATAGTTCCTCTTCCTGCGTCGTTCATTACGGCCCCTTGCTTCTGTCAAAAGAAGTTCGAGGGAGAATTCCCGGAAGGTAAGTTCATTCAGTTCTGCTTTTTCCAGTATGTCAGGAAGATCCCGGGCTGAATGTTTCAGCCCGAAGCCTTCCAGAAGGCCAGTCAGTCGTCCGATGGATACGGTAGAGGAAGATGTTGTGGCTGCAGTTTGGGATTGTTCAGGCATTTACGTAATCCTCCTGTTTCTCAGGCATTGTACCGCCGGGAGCAACCGGCGAAATGCCTGCGTTATTGTTGAAATAAAGCTGATAGACTCCAAGAGATTTTTTCTCAACTTCAGGTTCATTATAAACAGCCTCCGCTTCGGCGGCAGCTTTCTTGGCGGCTAGCTCGGAAGCCTTGTCCCGATCCGGAAGCGTACCTTCAATTGCCTGTTTTAAAACCACCTTAAACTGAGAATACCGGTAGCGGAAGTTTTTACATGCGTAATTGATCGCAGCAGTTGCCTGCTCCCGTGTGGGGTTCAGCTTTTCGAATTCCTCTTCGATCGCACGGAACTGATTATTCAGCTGATTATTGATGCCTCGCGAATTTTCCTTCTTGACACCATTAACGAAGTGCTGGAATTCAGTGCAGTTCCATTTCTCGCGCATTCGCTCCGCTGTGTCGTACCACTGCGTTGGCTCCTGATGTTTATGCTCATCCAGCTGGAACTTCTTTCCCTTCAGTTCACTGATGGTGTGCGTGCATACATAAATGTGATTACTGTCATAGATGTACAGCTTGTTTTTTACCGGTTTATAGTAGACACGGCCAAAGCAGCACTCTTTGGGAACCGAGTACTGGTTTGATGAATACGTGATGAATGGATATCCTTCCAGGTCTGCGAACTTGTAAGAATCCAGGGTGGTCTCATAAAACGATGGAAGAAGCGGCCTGAGAGCTTTCTTTTCATACTGCTCAAAGACCTGGCTGGGCACACAGTATGTCCCTTTATGGATGCGGTCATTGGCCCGTTTCTGCCATTTGGCGATCGGTCCCCAGACATCATCCATCGAAGAAATGTCGGCCTTGCGGGCGCTAAAGAAACGCGTTTGGACAAACTTTACGCAGTTCTCGATTGCCCCCTTGGTCTCTGGATCTGCCTTACGGCAGACACGAAGATCCAGTTCCTGTTCTTCGAGAAAATCCTTGAACACGGTGGTTTCTACGACCTCACCGTACTGCTCACTCTGTACAAACACCGAATCCTGGTCAATGACCAGGTGCAGGACTCTCCCACCGATGCGCTTAAAAGCCGTATAGATGGCCCTGCAGGCCTCAACGGAATTAAACTTATGATCCTGGCAGATCACAATTAAAAACCGGCTATAGTGGAGCAGGAGGCATATATAGTGCACTTTGAAACGGTCGCGGCAGGTGGTCTCCCCGAAGTCGATCTGCATCTGTTCTCCCGGCGCGGTTTCAAAAACGCCATCATAAATGCGTCCGGCTTTCTTGTCACGAGTAACCTGGCCGGAGTCTTCGAGGTAATGGATATAGTTGCGGAGTGTCTGCTCGTTGCCAGGAAGTGCTGTGTATGGCATCTGCTCATCGTCGACGAATTTTTCTTCAAGGACATCGTAAACCGAACTGAGGCATAGCTTGGAATTGGATGAATTCCGCTCCATGATTGTAATAATTGCAGTATGAAAGGGTTCCACACCAAAAGCCTTATCCTTGGCAAGATTTGCAGCCGGATCATTTGGCAGTTCCTTCATGTCATAGTACTTCTTAAGAGTTTTGTCGCAGGGAACCTTCTCGTGATGGTCAACAAGGTATTGGCGGATCTCATCCAACGCCATGCCTGCGAGTTTAAGTTCATGTATTTTTTCTTGCACAGTGATTTTTACCATTAGTATTCGACCTCCTCATGAAAGCGATGATTTCTTCAATGAGGATTATAATCGAAACCATGGATTTCTCCCTAATTAGACTGACCACACAGAAAAACTACTTACCGAAGATATGGAAGAAGTGCTTACTGACGAGATGGAAAATTTCCTTACCGGCATTTAGGAAAAAGTGCTTACCGTGAAGAGGAATTTTTGCTTACCGCGCTGCCGGAAAAACTGCTTACCGCGGGATGGAAAAAGTTCTTACCGTGTGATGGTAAAAACATCATACCGCGCACATATTTCTTTATCTGACACAGGGTTAGGAAGTTCTCTATTTCTAATACTTATGAAATCATTATATAGTTTTAAAACAGAGTTAATTATATAATTTTGCACACTTGCTTTCCAATGAACGCCTTTTAAACACTTAGGATAAGCTTTCATAAAATGTTGAAAAGTAAAGACTTTATCAAATGTATATTCAGATTGATTTTGTTTTAACTTTTTAAGTTTATTATTATACCTTCTCTCCTTCCTTTTCTTAATACGAATATTTTTATTCATACAATCATACCTTTGTAAATAATGTTCCCCTGTGCGCGTTATTCTATGTATTGCTGTTCTCGCGCAATGATCTTGTATTGTTCCATAATAGAGCAATAGCTATTACAGTCATGCCATAAAGCAGATAATGCAAAATCGTACAGGTTGCTATTATAGCAAGTCGCCTTAAATCAGGTGACGTATTATTTACCAAATTGTCTTTTGGATGGTTATATTCTCCTTCTCCACTCAAGCTTGTATTTCACCCTTATACATGGTTACTATAATGAGGAAGAATCCCGGCACAACCCCATTGACGTTGCTCGCGTTGTTGTTGTTGCCCACGTTGCCGTTGTTGTTGACATTCATGAAGTTCGTAGTGTTGCTCAGATTCGGAGAGCGCTCCCACCAGTTATTCGCACTGACCCAACCGCCAGAAGCACACCGACACCGCCAACAACAAACCGACAAAAATATAGAATATAACCCTATATAGTTTATAAGTTACAAATTGCCAAATCTTTTTGAATCTGATTTCATAACGCCTTTTAGCAACTTTGTTTCACGGTCTAATAAGCTCGCCATTTCAAGCATTGTATTTTCGCTATAGTTCATAACATTGAAAAGCGCAGCCATTGGAACTTGCATTTGTTTAACACAATCAAGTGCGATAGAAATGTCTTTCTTTCTATTCTCATACATCTTTTTATTCTGTGGAACATGTAGGTTAGAATGGCATACACGATATAATGCTTCATCAGCTAAATTCATAAGAAGCATACCTTTTGTGCTTCTTAAACTTTCTTTTAAGGAAATGGTTTTCGTATATATTAGTCTATGTAACTCAGCCATTACGTTTACGAAATCAGCTTCTTTCATTGCGTCATAATCTAAAATAAACACTTGTGACTCCTTTTTGTATGGAATACCGCCTAAAAGCGATAGGTAATATATTTCTTTATTTATAAAATCAACCCAATTTGCCATTTTGCGTGTTTCGTATTTTTCAATGTTCCATAATACGAACAATGGCTTTTGCAAGTCTCGAAGTTTCCTTATCATCAATTCTGACCGTTCTGGAACACTCATTAGTTTAATTCCGTACATAAAGAAATCGTTATTTGCCTGTAGTATCAAATTAAATATGTCGTTCATTTGGCTTGCTATCGGTTCGCAAATCCATTTATATTTTCGTTTTGCAATTTTAGATAGCTTATCCTCTGTGAACTCATATAATTCTATGAATGTATTTACATATTCATGTCTTGAAAGCGTTCTTTTAGATACTAAAACACTCATATGTAATCCCTCCGTGTTTTTGAAAATTTAATTGTTGTAATAGAATGGGCGGTCTTACGCCGCCCGATAAAAAGTGAGTTATATATTGTTGTCAAGAACATATGGTCTGGATTAGATGGAGAAGCCCGGCACAACCCCAAGGACGGTGCTCGCGTAGTAGTTGATGCCCACGTTGCCGCCGTCGTAGACATTCATGAAGCTCGCAGTGTTGCCCAGATACGGAGAGCGCTCCCACCAGTTATTCGCACTGACCCAACCGCCAGAAGCATAATCGGAATCGGCAACAATATCCGCAGTAATTCCATAGCGGTCAAGTTCCGTTTGTGTAAGGAACATATATCCAACACTATTATTATTTGTGTTAATCCATATATCACCCTGATTTATATTTGTCTGGTATAACGCAGCTGGTTCTTGTGAAGCAGTATAAATAGTCACAGACGAATCTCCTGAATATTTTCTTGTCTTACCTTTAAACTTAAATCTCTGCGGATTACTGGTAAACCAAGAAATAGGACTGATTGAAGTACCGACTTCATCAATATATCCAGTTGCAGTAGACCCCGAACCAAGTTCACGATAACTTTGCAGATATATTTTATCTGACGAAGTGATAATAGATGTAGATTGTGAACCAGACGTAGCATTTATCTCAACAGCCTTAATCATAGCCTGAAGCTCTGTCGGGAATCCCTTGTAAATACGGTTATTCAGGAATGTACGCATCATACTTGCATCCCAACCGCCAGAGTTAATATTGGAGCTATTCATATAATAGCCACGACCTTTAACTTGTCCAAGTTCACTATTGCAAATAAAACTGGCTTTTGATGTATTTGCAGAGTTGTAGTAATAATACTTTCCTGCGCCCCAATACTCAAATCGCACAGTTTCTCGCGGATATTGAGCCATTTCCATAGCGCAAGTATCTCCGATGTCATCATACCAAATCTTACACCAGTGGACATGCGCTTTTGCGTAATATCTAAATCCGCCAGTGTCATAATTTATACCGCCGAATGTGATAGGCTCATCAGTCTGTGTTGTATTAGTTCTGAGCAGTGTGGTTTTTGTTACGTTAGCCGCAAAAGTTCCTGCCGTATTTTCTGCAGAGTAGACGTATAAATATCTACTTCCTTTCGGGTGTCTGATTACAACAATATCACGGTATGTTGAATTACCGATTGTAACGCTTTGATCTCCCCATTGAAGCACAACGGCAGTACCATTATGATAGATTCTGAAGCCTTCCGCTGTTCCACCTTCGTGAGTGGAAATAATTGTTGCGCCAGATGAACTATTTGAATATTGAAAATCAAGTGCCAACGTAAAAGCAGGAGAATCCTCATCAAACAGTTTAATGTTCGTCTTATAAGCAGTACTTCCGTCAAAATAATAACCACCGCTAACGAACGTATCTACAGGAACACCGCTTAACTGAACATCAGTTCCGATTTCGCAATCCTCTACGTTCGAGAAATTGTAGTCATGTCCAAGCGTTACATCGAAATAATCCTGATCTTCAAAATATGAAGATTGGAAACCAGCCTGACCAACTGCGTAAATCTGAACAAGGCTCATATTCGACATGTCAGTACCAACAGCGGGAAGAGCAGTCACAGTATCCCATACGGCATAAACATTAGTGTTACCTGTAACAAATCCAGTTGACTTATCCCACCCTTTGAATAAGCGGAATGTATACGTTGATTCTTCATTTGTCCATGTTGGCATATCACCAGTGTAATGAACATCCGAGCCGTAAGATATTCCAGTCTGCGTTTCAAGAGGCGTACTCGCATCACGATACCATGTGACGGTATATTCCCTGATAGTCCTCGAATATTGTGCCGTGACTGTTCTTGCGGAGGACATAGCAGTTGAAATATCATCCCATCCGCTGAACGTATATACATACTGTGCGGTTGCGTCCATCGTAGGAGTTAATATATCGCTATTAGCAACAGCATCCCACGTTGTTCCGTTGGATTGATAAATTGTTCCTGCTGATGTATCGAGATAATACAAGCCATTATAACTACTTGCATCATACTCATTTGCAGAAGCAGTACCTTCGCCAGAAATAGTGATTGTATATCCCATTGTGATAGGATTATACGGCGCACTACCAGAATCCACCCATTGAGTGTAATCGTTTCCGTTTCTGTCTTTGATGGTCGTTCCGTCCGCGTTCATAAATGTCGCAAGATACTGAGCGACCATAGTAGAATAAGTAATAGTCAGATATTGCCATGTGGTTGTATATGTGTCATATAGTCCAGAACGCATAGTAGGTACATAGGCTTCACCAGTCAAAACCGATTGCGAAATATCGTAAGAATCATCGTCAATACCAGTCATTCTAAGAAGTTTGTCAAGGGTAGTAGTATCTGCTAATGTCCAATCAATTCCGACCAAACGAACACGAGAAAGGTTATTTGACGAGTCAACAAGGTTGAGCGCAATATCTTTTGTAGCTTGTGAAATAGTTGTACCGCCAATAGTTAAAGTCGCCGCATTATCAAACACACAATCTTCAATGCGCAAAGTTGCAAGATTATTAACACTGTCGATTGTAATATCATCAACATAAATCAAATCTCTAAGCGTAAGAGAAGTAGGTGATGGCAAATGCGCCGTTTCAAGCAATCCACCAGTAGCAAACGTGATACCAGTAAATGCAGTATTATCAAGATAGATTTCTGAGAGAGAAATACATCCAGACAAATCAAGCGCACCTGTTGCGTTCGGGCAATTACGAACGTCAAGATACTCAAGCATCTTGTTATTACCAATCGTCAACCCTTCAAGGTTTGGATTTTCGTATCCGACAACATCCGAACCAATTTCAAGCCTCTGCAAATTCGTTCCCATAGCAAAGTTGTTCTGCTTGAAATACAAATGCGCAAGACCACTAAGCTCAGTTATCATTGGCGCAGTACAGAAGTATAACTCCGTTTCACCCATTGAGCCAATAGTAGAGAAGTCCATTGTGTATGTTTGTCCACGAGTTGCTTTAGTTTTTGCCACAACATTATAGCTTGTCGAAGCCACAACAATATAGCAGTTAATATACATTGATAAAGTTGCAGTGTTAGCAGGAGGTACTACAGTAATACTTGTTCCAGAAGTAGGAGTATTACCACGAACCATGATATTCTGTGATGTGCAGAAATCGCTAACATATTTTGAAGCATAGTAATATGCGTTATAAGTCTTTACTTGCGCCCTTTGATGTGTCTTTTTGCCAGCCAACATAGGAATATATGTTTCTGTTCCGTTATCTTCATAAGGACGCAGATATTTTCTTTGAGCATCAGCTACCCATACACGCTCCGGGCGAGTAGCTTGCCAATCATCAGTTTTCGCAAGGAAGTTTGTTGTATTGAAGCATCCTGCGCTTTCACGATTTCGGTACATTGTTTGACATGCGCCAAATAATGCACGAGAGAATGTTATCCATGCCGCATCATGTGCGTTGAATACATATGAGTTACCAATTACATCATCGGTTTCTAAACCATAGGTGAAACTAAGTCCACCGACATTATCATTGCCGAGCGCCGTATCGTTATCATAGTCCTTTGAAGGCTCCCAATGTACGAGATCATCGCTTGACCAGAATGTATTCTTAGCCACGTTATCCGTCATAAGGAAGGATTCAATGAATATGAAATGGTAAATCACAGGGTCAATAACCATGTATTCTTCGCAATGTTCAAGTAAATAAGCCATACGATAATTGAAACTATCAGTTGTATAAGTTCCTGCGTATGTGCTGATAGTAGTTCCGGCAAGGACATTATTTCTGTCTGCTGTCCATGTCAACTCTTCAATCGCAGTCCACGTTGTACCATTACTTGAATAAATATAATTGTTACTATAGTTTATATAATAATAGCAAGTCGCGCCATTTGTTGTATCTGTCACATAGTTTGCAGCGGCATAAATTCCGTTATTATACGCAGTAGGTAATCCATAACCATAAAGATATACAACATCATAATCCTCGCTATCGTAATCACTCGTATCATACGTTCCAGAACCTCTGAATGTATAATTCCCGAATGTTGTGCTTGTAATTGCATTGTTTGTTGCAAGGTTTGGATTGTGGTCATATAAGAACGATACGAATCTATCCCATGCCGATTCTGCGATACTTGCCGAATCATCTTCTACATAACGGAATTCAAAGACTTTCTGTTCCTTCATCTCGCCAGACTCAGCATCGTATTCCATTACGGTTGCCTCATCATCGCCATTCCAAGTATACGTCTTTGAGGACATTAAGCACGGAAGAGAAGTATTGTTTGCAACTTCCACGCAACATGCAATCGGATTTGTTGTATCGTGGAATACTTTTGTATTCTTTTTGGAATTGCCAATATCACAGATTCCATAGAAATGATATCCAGATGTATCGCCAAATAAATTACCGCTACGGTCACGAATGAAAATAGCGCCCGGAACAAATTCGATTGTATCTCTTGCATTCGCGTTTTTCTTCCTTGCAGGAGAAGTCCAAGGCTGATAAATATTATACCAATCAGCGATACATGCATTATTTGCGTTCTCGGAAGATGCGACATTTAACTTAACATTAAGGTAATCAACAGGTATAGCATTTTCTGACATACTATATCCAGTAGTCGATGTAGTACCATCATCGAAAGTAATGTTGCCAGTATTGTAAGCAACATTATCACTCGTGAAAGCACGATTATACTTAAAGTTAATATCTACATTACCAGCTGATTCGAGATAGCCAACAGATGATGTACCCTGAATTGTTACACAGGCGTTATTTACTGTAAAGCAATCACTATCTCCTCCGCTTTGATGAATATGTCGCACGGTATAAGCAACTACGTTATCCTTTTTACCTGTACTCATTCTGTTCAAGTCGAGCGCAAGGACATGGAGATCTGGATTAGCGTTGGCGAGCTTCTGATAGTCAACTTCGCCAGAAGCATTAAGAATATCATTGCGGTTATAACGGTCAACCATTTCATAGGCGTTTGGCGCATCCATGATAAAGTTTGAAATCTCGTTATTATTCGTAAGATAAACAGGATACGCTTTTATCATGTAGACATAAACATCGCAATTAGGCGAACCGATGGTAATGCCGACGGGAGCAACCTGTTGCATACTGTCGCTGCCATCATACAATTTTGTCATGTCATGCGAGCCATCCATCCAGAACTGTAAATATCTATATTCAGATGAAGGATGAATATTAAACTCAAACTCGATATAAGAATCTTTACAATAATATGTTTTAAGGCTGTTATTTGCAGTAGTGAGTTCTGCCTCGTTAGCGGTCATTACAAGACCAACGCCATTATTCCCGTTAGCAGTGTCCATACAAGTAAGAACATTCGCATCATAAGTACGGCAGTTTACCGCTTTAAAGACGAATTTAAAATTCTTACCGTATTGCTTTGGGTCATAAGCTTGTCCAAACAGATTATAGTTGATGGTCATTGTCGTTCCTGCGCGAACACAGAAATACTGCCTTAAATGCCCACCTTCATCTTCTTCGGTATGCAATCCACCATTCACCCAATCGAAGTTATTACTAAACGTAATGTCAACAGTCGATTGCGTTCCACTTCCTACAGGAGTATATGTATCAGCCCAAGCCTGAACAGATGCGTTTGTCGCCATCTCAGAAGCCTTGAATCTGAAGTCATATCCAGTTACTTCATTTTCGTCAATGTCGAGTTGTTCAACTTCAATGGTAATTGTTTTACTCACAGAGCCACATGTAATGGTGAGCGTCTTTGTGCCGTAAGCAGTAGGCGAGTAGTTCCAATAATGCACAGTTCTGTCAACGCCAGTCCAAGTAGAAACGAGGCTACCGTTTTCGTATAAATAAACCGTAGTTGAAGTTCTGCTTGGGTCATATACAACAATCGGAATCTGTACGGTGTTATACTGTGTCATTGTTGCCGTGTTAAACGAAGTGGCAATAATCGGAGTAGTATTGCCAGAAACGACAAACACCATATCATGTACTTGCGGAATGGTTTTGATTTCTTCGCCATTCACATTACCAATCATAAATCTAACAATAGCGTGCGAACCATGTGTTTGCATTGGAATGGTTAATGCTTGCTGAACGCCAGAACGAGTAGTTGTAGTTACATCAAGTACACTGCCTGACGCAGTAACAAAATCACTTTCGTCCTCGTCATATACATAATGCGTGTATGTATTTCCACTCTGCACGAAATAATTTACACCGATAATGTCATCAAGATCAATTTCAGCGTCTTGTAAATCAGGAAGTTCAGAAACGATTTCAGGATTGAATCCAATCGGGTCAACATCAATAAACGTGTAAATTGTTTTGCTGATCGCGCCGAATGGAGTATAGTAATCCGTTACAGCAGATGTATTAACTTGGCTATCTGTATAATTCCATTGCAGATACATATTGACCGCATTAACAGTCCATGTTTTTGTTGCGACAGTATTTGACTCGCCACCAGTATCTACGCTGACACTAATTTTAACCGAGTTTGAACCAACGGTAAGATGACTACCGACTTCAATGCTATTTGTTGCACCAGTATCACTCGTAAGAACTTCAAAACCAGTTTCCACAGCAACATTATTGACATATAAAGTTCCAATACCGTTACCAACAGCATCACCACTTGAGTCTGTAGCAGTTACCGTGTATTCAATAATACATTCATCGCCGTAAACAACTTGCACGTTTGAACCTGTGACTCTGCCAACAGACGCAGAACCGCCAGTAGCAGAACCGCCACCACCTCCGCCGCCTGTAATCTGTACAGCTAAATCTTCTAATTCATTTCCATTAGAATCATAAAAGTGGAGTGTCTGGTCGTCATCAATATTATATGCCGTACTATCAATATCGATTCCAGTATCAAGTTCTACTGTTGTAGTTGAACCATCTGCATATGTTATTGTCAATCTATCCTTGGCTTGATTGATAGTCACATCAACAACCATATTTGCAAGATTATTCATCTGTGTTTGGAGATCACTTACGTCAGATGCAACATCTGAAATATCTTCGCCAAGATCATCTTTTGCGGCATTGATTAAAGCATCGACCTGCGCACGAGTATATGCACTACTTCCGATTTGTACAAACTGATTGCCAATATATCTAAAATGTCCCCAAGTTTCATTTATATCCTGAACAAAATAATCCTTTGATTCGCTTGGATTAGATACAAGAGAACCATTTCCAGTCCATTGATATGTAGAGGCTGATACTTCTTCTATAACATACACTGCCATTTGCGCTGTGTTAAGGTAGTGTAAATCGTTTTCATAATTTTCCTGCGTAGCAAGGTCTGCATCTGGTTCACCAATTCCGAACAAATATTCTCTATAGAGTGTATCTCCGCCAGAAGTATAAGAGCCAAGAGTCTCTGCGGTACTTCCTGCAATCAGCACCCATTGATTGTCAATATATTTATAATATTGATATTCATCATTATTAGCGAGAATATAATCTACATCTTCATCTCCAACAAGCGGAAGTGAAGAAACGACTTCTGTTGTTGATGAACCGAAATTATCCCATGTTGGATTTTCGTTTTCATCAGTGATATACCACCATTTATCATAACCATCGCTATTACTTTTTGGGATAAGATAAAATGTTCTGTCTGCGCCAGTAGCAGGAAGTTCATTAACAATTAAAATACTAAATGGCTCATAGTTTGAAAGCAGAGCATTAGCATATAATTCAGAACGATTCAGAACGCCAGATAACGCCGCAATGAGTCCAGAATAGGTCGTTGATGTATTATTAACACTCGAATCTGTTACAGTTACTTGTGTTTGTGTAAGAAGCTGATTATTTTTAACTGTATCCTGTGCTTGAGCGAATGTATAGGGGTCAACTGGTGTTTCGAGTTCCCCATAACCGTTTGGGTCATAAACAGATGCTTGCATTGCACTATCAGCTTTTTGAAGGGTTGCTTCAAACGAGGCATTGACTTTTGCACGAGTGATACTGCCATCTTCGATTGTCATATTTGCGAGATCGCCACTAAGCAAAAGAGAGGCAATTTCTGTATCGACAGCATTTGCAATATCATCTGAAAAAGCAGTCCCATCTTCAACGGCTTCAACACGCGCTTCTAAAGCATCAAGGTCAGATTGCGTTGCTTTCAAATCAACATCCGTCCTTAAACCACCTTCGATATTTTGTGCGCGATTGATTTCTGATGTAAGTGCCGATTGATTTGCTTTGAGTGCGATTTGCGCTTCGAGCCTGTCAGTAGATGTTGTATAGTTACGCACTGTATTAACAAGCTGTTGATATAGTGATTGTGTAATTTCTGTGCTTTGAGCATTTTGAACAAGAATATTGTCATCTAATGTTAATGTAAGAAAATTTGTTGTAGCGATTGTGTTTCCACCACTACCATATAACATCATCGTTACTGTTCCTGCATGTATTTCGGCTGGAAGATATGCTGATTTTTCTGAATCTAAATATTGATTATATGCAACTCCGTCTTGAATAAATTGTGCAAATACAGTTAAATCATCCCAATCACCAGTTAGGTTAAATACAAATCGGACAAATTCTTGTGTACCAGCAATAATGTTTTTAAGATTTGCCGCTATCTTTAATTTTTGATTAGCGACATTAACTAATATATCCATGCAAATTCTCCTTATTTTTAAAAACCATTTAGGCATACAATATATAGTATATATAGTTTTTAAAAACAACAATATATTGTGTTGATTTGCCAATAAAACTATGATTTTATTTGTATCGTAAAAATAAAGTGGCTACCATTTAAGATAGCCACCTCATAACTTCAATAATAATTATTCGATGTCATTATCATCCTCATCAAGTTTTCCGATGACAGGTAATGCTCGAACTTTACGCATAAGGGTTGTGACATATCCGTTACCATGTTTATCATGATAGCCTTCGAATAATTCCTCTAACGCCCTTAATTGTCTAATAGTGATTTGTCCAATGGAAACATATTCCTCGCCAGCGCGAACAATAGAATACCGCATACTTTTCAGGTCAGCTTTATCACGCTTATCCAAGTTATCCTGAATACACGTAAGTTTATCATTTATCATCTTTAATTGTTCATCATGATCTTTGACCATCTTATGAAATGCTGTGTTTTCTTCTTTTATCTCATGCGTCTTTTCAAATGCTTTATACAGCTTGATTGTACTCGTAACAATCGTTGTGATGATGCCAGAAATAACCACTACCCAAGCAATTATTGTACCGATTGGAATAGAAGATAATAATTGTATTACATCTTTTGTCTCCATGTTCAAATCCTCCTCATGTGAGTTTATTTCTTCTTCACATAAAGAGAAGAGACAAACCCATACTTATTATTATATTTGATGTAGTACCAATTAGAGCCTTCTTTATCTCTCACTGTATCACAAATATCAATTATTGTTCCTTTGTACAAAGGTGAAAAACTGCACTTCCCATTTTCTACTCCAGCCCAAGTACGAACATTCAACACATCAGCTGTTACTACGCCTTTCCACTGACTTGTCTTATTTGGTGCGTCAGAAGAAGATTTCTTTGTGGTTGTGGCAGTAACTTTCTTTGTTGTTGTCACCTTTTTAGTAGTAGTTGTTGTTGACGATCCTTTAACAAGTTCATTGACTTTCGACTGAACGGCATTGTAGTCGTATCCTGCATTTATTAGGTTATTCTTCCTATCATCTCCATTTCCCCAAAGTCCAGATAGAACTTCTTTCGCCAGTTCATCTACGGTTTTCTTTGCGGTTGTATTTGAATTAGAAGATGAAGAAGAGGCATATTTAGGTTTAGCATATCCTCTAATATATCCATAACCAACAGGAATAGTTCTGCGCCCAACAACACCACCATTTATATTTCCTTCAATACATGTAATCGTATTTCCAGATACCTTCTCAACAATACCAATGTGGTCTGAATAACCGTCATTTGGTTGTGTACTGTCATCCCAATTGTAAACAATAAGCCATCCGGGTTCAGGTTTTACAGTTCCATCTTCTTCCCAAATTCCAGCCTGTTTAAACAAAGCAACGTGAGCTTCAACACCACATTCAGTACCGCCAATTAAATCAACAGCGTTTAATTTTATAAATGCAGCTGAAACAGTGGTATCACAATAAGCATCTGAATATGTAACGGCATATCCACGAGCAAGTGGTTTATGACTATTATACAAATCAATGATTACATGATGTGTTCCAGCTGAACGACTTAAACCAACCCATCCGCTCATAACATTGATTACGTCCTGTGCGGTTACGCCTGTTGACACTATTTTAGTTGTCGTTGTAGTTTTCGTTGTAGTGGTTGTTGCAGACGGAATAGAGCCAAAGTAATAGTCCATGTCAACATTTCCGTTAATGCCGTTTACTTTTCCGCTACTTGAATACTGTTGAAATGCGCAAGTGTATGCAGGATCACCGCTTGTATAATGCGCCAACCAGAATACGTATTTATCAATAAGAGATTTATCATACATATTTTTGTAGTAGTCGATATTGGTATAAATTCCTGCTTTATAACCCTGACTTTCAACATACTCGCAGAAAGCCTTTGTATGGGCGGTACATTGCGCTTTGCCGAGCGTAACACCTTTTGCCTTCGCCTTTGTTACAGTGTCGTATTCAAAATCAGCGAAGATGATTACATCTTTTCCAAGCCCAGCCTTCTTAACATTAGCGATGCAAGATTTTGCTTCAGCGATGGCATCTGCTTCTGTAAGCGTATAAAGAAAATGGTAAACACCAAGAACAGGTATTCCTACTTTCTTACAGCCGTTGACGTATGTTATAAAGTTTTCATCAATAGTTTGCCTGTATCCTTCGCGAAGAATCACGAATTGTATCCCATCGTTTTTAACTTTTGAGAAATCAACATTTTCTTGCCAATAAGAAATGTCAATACCTTTTGTTTTTGCCATTAAGAAATTCCTCCCCATAATAAAAGTAGAGGGCAGTTAGCCCTCGTCCTTGTTTACGTCTATAATATCTTCAAGCGTCCGTAATGAAGTATTGATCTCCATGTCGAGCCATTTAATAAGCTCGTTCTGGTCAATTACTTTTGAAAGAATCGGATACATTTCATAAATCTGGCTAATTACTTGTGAACGCTTAATTGCTCCTGCCTTATTCCAATCCTCAAAATCAAGCTCGGCTTCTGACACCATCTTTAGCATGATTTCCTTAATTTGCTTCTTTGCAATCTGAATTTTCTCTTCATCTGTTTTTCCGATAAACGCTTTAATCCTTTGAATTAAAGCAACAACTAAGCCAAGTAGGACAGCAAGAACAGTCCAGTTGTCGTTCAGAAATTCTAAAAAGTTCTTAATTCCGTTAAGCATAATAATTCCTCCTTAACCAGAAACATCTTCATTGTTATTTCTGTCGAGCATTGCCATATCATAGACAATGCCTCCGACAGAGTTTTCCTTTAGTGATTTTGCGCAATAAATAACAAATGTCAATATCTGCGCGGCTACATCAGTGATAAGAACACCAAGATATGACAAATCGCTAAAATGCCACATACAAACCATTGCGAAAATTAAAACGACATTCAAAATTATAAATAAATAAGCCGCTATCAACTTAGTCGTAGATGGCAGCTTGTGTTTCGTATTATATTTTTCTTTTTCTTCTTTTAATATCTGATTCTTTTCTTTATAATCATTGTCTTTTTGGATTCTTCTTAATTCGACTTGAAACTCTTTATCGTTCAGCCTTTTCATTATCATCACCTTTACATAGAATATCTCTCAACATGATAATATCTTTCGCAGACATAGGGTCATATTTTCCATTATCATCATAATCAAATACGTTATCGTCAATATAATAGAAATCAAAGTCTATTTCTATTTGCAAAAGTTCATCAATCTCTTTAAGATAATCATTTATATGCTTATCATCGACTTTTGGCACACCGATAGGGAGCGTGATTTGCTCACCCTTATCATCTTTTTCAATGTATTCATCATATGATTTAATAATATTTGACAACGATTTTTGATAAGGTTCAAGTTCTTTTGCTATTAAAAGCAAATTTTTTGTAATAGCAAAACTGATTTTCTGAGGCAATTTCTTTTCAGAAAATTGCGAAAGAATGTTATCGTAATTTATCAAAAATATATTTTGTATTTTCATTCATTTTCCCTCTCTTTTGTCTTATTACGCATCATGGCTATACGACTCTGTTTTAACTACATACGCATCCTCATTCAGCAAAACACAACTATGTAATGGAATATTACTGACAGCCGCATAAGATAAAACCTGATGAAACTTACTCTGTGCATCCTGCAATGTTTGATGTGTTGAAACCAAGCTTGCAATGGTATTTTCATCAGTTTTTTGCAATTCTACTACTACATACATTTTATATCTCCTTATTTTATATTACTTTCCAACTCTTTAATCTTGTCGCCAAGTTCTTTTATTTGCGCATTCTGCATCTGAATAACTTTAATCATAGGCGCGATAAGCTCCTCATTCGACATGCCCCAATTTAGCAATTCATCATCAACTTCTTCACCGAAATAATCCATTTCTGGTTCATCTTGCCCTTCTTCGGCTTTATACGATGCAGTTACAAATGACAGATTTTCTCCGATGGATTTACATACTTCTGCTACATCTTGAGCAACAAAACCCATTCTTTTCCTTCTATGATCGCCGTTTTTCCACATATAGGTTACTGGCTGAATGCCCATAATAAGTTCGTTTGCAAAATCAATATCTTCTATATTGTCTTTCCTTTTTCTGTCAGATGTATGGATGGTGGAATCAGTGCAGTATATTTTCGACCAATGATAAGATGATGTTCCTATTTGCCCATCGTCATCAACATCCATTCGGAAGTTGCCGTAATTTGTCCATATAACGGTTTCTCCGCCGCTATCTGCATTAAAAGTTATATTACCGCTTGATGTTATACTACTTATGTTAGGGTTTACAATAGTTCCGCTGACAGTCAAGTTTGCATTTATAGTTGTAGCGCCATCTATATATGCAGTTCCATTAACATCTAATTTATAATTAGTATTATTATGTATCGTGTTGCCGACTAATAAGTTACCAGTACATCCCATATCACCATAAGCAAACAATGCATAGCCTGTATAATGAGTGGCAGTATTTGCCATTAACGGCAATGTAGAGCAAAAAGAGCCGTTGGTATTATAATTCAGATAATTCGTTGTATTGCCGTTCCCTAAATATATTCTACCTACATCATATAAATTATACCCGTTAATATCTATGTCGCAGCCTGCATTTAAAGCTCCAGACCTATATCCAGAAATCGTGGCATTATCTTGTAAATAAATAAATCGGAATATATTTGAACCGCTTGCATCTTCCGCAACTATTCCTGCGTATGCTGGTTTCTTAGTTGTTGTAGCCCTGTTCAATTTGAGAGTTAGTCCAAACAAGTTTGTATCGCTTTCATAGTGTCCATAACCAAGACTGCCTATATTTATTTCACTATTTTTAAGAGAAATATTACTACTTCCGATTGTGACATTCGTTGTTGATGTTCCCATTACGATATTATAAGATGACAATGAAGCGACTTGCGTTCCGCTGCTATTATAAATCGTCATTCCAGTTGTGGCGATATCGACAAGAGCAGTAGAGCCGTAGCGGAGTTGCAAATTTGAATTGTTGATATATAAATTTCTATCTGATGAATCTCCAAGTGTTAGATTAGTTCCATCCCATTTAATTCTTCCACCAAGATTAAACTGACCATTATTTAGATTTATTATAGAGCCTGTTGTATTGGTTATTGCGCCATTTATTACTGTTCTGTCAGCAACAAGATTTTGATATGTTACATCCTGAATAAATCCAGTTGTAATACATTGTCCATCAATGGTTGTAACACCATTAGCTAATCCGTTAAAAGTAGCGTACTTAGCTGTAATAGAATTGACATCAATAGTGTTAAGAATTACATCCTTAACTCTTGTACTGAATGTTTCACTATTAAGCAATTTAGACAGCATAGTATTACTTATTGTTATATCAATATCGTCAGACTCGCCATAGCCATTTCCAGACCATCCAGAACCACCAGATGAACTTCTTCCGCCAGAAGAACCACCTGATAATCCGAGAAGATTTTCTAAATCTGTTACACCTATTTTTGACTTTACAGAATTGCTAAATGTAATTTTGAAATCTTTTGATGATGGTAAACACGGATTATATTCATAACCTATCATTCGCAATTTCATCAAAGTATCATCTCTATATTGAACCATCAAATAATTGCCAACATTGAAATGACCCCAAAATGATTTAAAATCTTTTAAAGCAAGCAGATTGTCTATTGAAGCAGAAAATGTTAACTGCGGTCTTGACATAGATGAAAGTTGTTCTTCACCATATTCAAGTAATTCTTGCATTGTATCAATTTTCTTTTCCGTAGAGTCTATTGATGTGACAAGTATATTGTCATTCGTGCAATCCGAATCCCTAAATAATAGAGTTATGATTTTAAGTTCTTCTTCGGTAAAATTATTTTCAATGGCAACATCGTTAACAATCTCATTACGCCGTGTTTGTGCGTTTGACTGCAAATTACTGAGATCGCTTATCTGTAGCTGAAGCGTTGACAGATAATTTTTAGCACCTAACATATTGTTGTAGTATTCCATATAAATGTCATACTGATAATTAGAGCTTGAATTTCCAAATTGCGCCTTTTCTGATGGTTCAAGATTATTCCATGTCTTTATTGTGTCTGAATTTGCAGATGTTCTAATCACCGATGACTCTGCAAGCAAATCCATATTTGCCTTATAAGCGTCTATTTTTGCTTGAAGCTCAATAGTTCCATATAAAGTCCATTCTGTTTCCCATGCTTTTATCGCGTCCTCGTACAGTGCTATATTATAAGATGTCCATTTATCGTGATCTGAGTAATATGGAAATACAGAAATTGCGCATTCGATCTCTCTTATAATTCCTTGATATGCCTCGTAATCATACCAATACATTGTGTTTTTTATAAATGTCTCATTGACGCTATCATCAGGATTTAATCCTTGTGGATAATAATCGGTTCGATACAGACTAATCAAAGAAGCAAGTAAATTCTTATATGTCGTTAAAGAAGCCGTAAGCTCTGCCTCTGTAAAAGTTCCCCAATCAGTTTTCAAATCATCAAGAGGAACGCGATATTTGATTTCATTTATCTGTTTTTCATAATTGCTATAATTCTTTGATAATTGAATATACTCTGAACGAAGCAATTCTCGTCTTTCAATATAAGACAAATATTTTTGAGCAAGATCATCCGCGACATATATTCTATGTCCATTTTCGTCAACGGCATTCATCTTGTAAGATAAATCATCAATATAATCTAAACCAAAATTGACTTGTTCTATGGAAAGATCGTCAGCGCCAGTAACATACAATCTTGTAACGAGATTATCTTCATCTGCACTAATATCTAAGCTGTTAAGAAGATTATCATATGATATAATTATTCCTGTGTCATTACCTATTTTTTCTACTGGAGTAACATTGACATTTCTGTTAAAAATATCAAATGTAACCATACAATTCGATGCTTGTGCAAAGTCAGAAACCAAAAATGAATAAAGATTTCCAGATATTTCAAATTGATATTTTGAATTGGTGAGAGAGTAGTCGCCATCTGAAATACCATATATTTCACCAACAGACCAAGAACCACCCATTTTACTTAAAACCATAGGAAGTAGACTTAGTTTTTCTCTATTCCTTGTATAAAACTGTATTAAGTAAACAATCCTTTCTCTGTATGTATTAAATAGTTTTATACTACTTACTTCGTTTGTAGTTGTATTATAAGTAATATTTACATATTCAACTAAAGTATAATCGGTAGCGCCAGTTGAAGAATCTATGGTTTTTAAAAACTTATTTTTAATTCTTGGTATCAAATTAAAAAGAGCAATAAGGGTATTTATTTTTTCATTGTCTGTTACCGTGATTTCCGTAAATGGCGTTCCATATACATGATTGTCATAATCATCTAAATGATTTTGAAGTTGCTCTGGAAATGTGTTATATAAAACAATCCAATCATAAGGCACGTTTGTATATGGGTTGACTATTTCCTCATTCGCATCCGTTGCATCAAGTTGAACAAGGTATTCTTGAGATGTCTTAGTCCCCATATTGACCTCTATATTTAATGTTTTATCTTCAAGTTCGATATCGCAACTGTTCGCCTCGACAGTTTTCATTTCTTTAATGCCATCATAATTAACAGATGGCTGTTTCATTCTGAACAAACCTACAGTTTCAACATATAAATACATACCCTCTTGTATAAATTCATACCAATTATTATCTTTGCGATTAATCGTAAATGATAATTCCTGTTGCTGATTTAATCCGCGTTTCATGTTTGCGGTTTGTTCATCTATATATTCATCAAGACACGCAAGAGGTTCGCCAGATGGTCTTGATAGATATATACTTGTCTTTTCTATATTGTTAAGACTATCTAATAAGAACATTAGAAACCTCCTGATTTTAGTATATACCTCGCAGAAATTGTAACAGTTCTGATCGTACTATTTTCTGAGCATACAAATGTTAATTTATTTGTATTTGGCAGTAATCTAAGCCAATAGAATGAATACATTTCTGTAGATATGAAATTATAATCGCTTGATATTGGCAAAGATAATCCAATATCGCCAAGTGATAGTAGTTCTCCATTATTATCTGTTATGTTTTTCTTTTGGCAATCTATTGTGATGGAAGATGCGCCAGATGGCATAACAATATACATATATTTTCCTTCGTCAGAATCATTTTGGATTCTCAAAGTTTCATTCTCACCAAAAACATCACTCGAATTGATTGTTATGATAGGTTTTAAATACTCGTTATATTCGGATGAATAATTCGCAAAGGAATTATTTACAGGTACATCGCCTTGCATCGAAAATGTTTTTGAATATACATCTGAAAAACCATATGGTGCATTACATGTAAATGTGAGATATAAACCAAAACATTCATTCCCTATCAAAAACGGCTGAATGTTTGTAAATACTCCAAAATAATTTGTTGAGACAACATCATCTTCATTAGGGCATTTTAATTCTGTTGGCGTTTTTGCGCTTTCCAACCATGCTCTTAAATAATTAACTTCCTCTCCATCCATTTTGCTTTCTGCCTGTGTTAGTGTCTCGTTATCATCATCCTTTATTATCAGGAAAGATAATGTAAGAACATCTGAATAACGTGCCGAATAATGGTTTGGAACAGGGCGGAGAGAAGTGATATCAGCTTTGTCGATTTCTCTACTAACAAACTGCTGTGTATCATCTGGATCATATACTTTCATATCGTATTCTGAAAGCCAATGTCCATCATAATAGAAATCATTTCCAACCATTTAATTCCCTCCAAAATAAAAGTGGACGCAAGTAAATGCGCCCACTAATGAATTAAACTTTTCTACGACCGCCAGCTTTTAAATATCCTTCATGAATTTTTTGACTGGTATATTTGTAAGACTTATCAAGTAAATCACCCGTCATGCGTTTAATATCTTCAACGGTAGCAGCATCAGCACTGCCATCAATATGAATTAAGCTATCATAATGTTGCTCGACATTAGTTTCGCCAATTCTGTCAATATCAACGTTTGGTAATTTAACGTTATCTGTTGCAATATTTGGTATGATACCTTGCGCCATACGCATAAGGTTTTCCGTCATTTCATGAGGAATAACGCCATCGCCTCTATCAAGTGTTAAGATAAGCCCATCTTTAGTTGCAGCGATTTCTGATCCATCTTCTCCGATTAACGCCTTTAATCTACGTGATACGCCAGTCGTACCAGAAGCAAATGCAGCGTCAATTCCAGAAGTTTTTACATTGATACCATAGTAACTAAGAAGGCTATTTAATGTGCTGTTGATAGCATACATACCAGTGGTTGTAAGTGTCTTTGCTTCGCCCATTAACGTTGCAATTTCCTTTAGATTTCCACTGATATTATCCCATTTATCATCAAACGCCTCTTGTAATGTATCTTTTAAATCATTTAAAGCATCTTGTGAAAGATCAAAAATATGATCTTGCACAGTATCGTCTAAGTCTGATTGTTTCTCGGAAATTTCAAGCTCAAGTTTCCTTCGTTTTGCAGTAGCTTCGAGTGTATTTATACCTTCAAGTGCGGCAAGTTGCGCTTGTAAAGTCTGGAGATCGTCAGTCTGTTTTCTAATGTTTTTATCGTACTCATAATACGCTTTCTTTTTATTCAGTGCTTCAGCCCTTTTATCAATTAACTTATTTAACGCGTCAAGCTCAGATTGCGCTATATTTTTATACATATCAATTATCGTATCTTGATATGATTTCATATCTGAAGCAGAATCAAGCATACCTTTTTGTAATTCATTAAGTTTTTCCTTGTATTCAAGTTCTGTGTAGTAACCTTGTGAATACAATTTATTAAGATTTGCTATATCATTTGAATAATTATTTACTTCCGTTCTTGCATTTTCAAACGATTTAACAAGATTGGCAATTCTTGAAACGCCATAATCAGTAAGATTTCCATTTTTATCAAACAAAGAATTATCATCTATTAAACCATTTATTCCAGCCAAAACAGCCTGAAGTCTTTCTGCTGACTGATGCGCACGTTCGAATGCTCTCCAATAAACATCATCTCGAAGATCGTCTTTGATTTTCTCGATATCAACACTGATATCATTGATTTCTTTTCCGAATTCATTATATTCCTTCATCCATTCAGACGCAGTTTTCCCACCATAAACACCCTCACCATCAGCAAGTGCTTTCAAGTAGTTTTGATAAGCTTCATTTCGCTCTTGTTCATATTGCGCCTGTTGTTGTTTGGCTTCAGCGATTCTATTCTGATAATCCACCTCGCGAAGGTCACTGCCTTGTGCTTCACGTAAAGAACGTGCAGATTCGTTATAATCAGCCTGTGCTTTAAGATATTCCAACTGCTTTTCGATTTTGTCAAATGGAAGTTGGGCGATAGAGTTAGCTAATTCAACATTAGCCTTCGTCATATCGGTTACTGATTTCATATAACCATTAGCTTCGGTTTCCCATTCTTTTGCAGTTTTACCGCCATAAACACCTTCAGAATCCGCATTTGCTTTTGCTATATTTGCAATAGCCTCATTATATTCTTCTTGATATTCTGCGATCTGGTTTTCATTCTCCGCTATACTTGCACTATAGTCTGATAAAGTCAAAGACAATCCTTTAGCTTCTTTAAGTGCTTGCTTGGAAGATAGGAGATCAGAGATAGAATCAAGATATTCCAACTGCTTTTCGATTTTGTCAAATGGAAGTTGGGCGATAGCATTATTGTATTCTTGTTGCTGAACCTGTAAATCTGTGGTTGCTTTTTCTACGGCGTTGATTTCAGCTTGCATTGTTTTCCATTCTTCGGAATTCTTTTTAATATTTCCAGAATTAACAGCAGAGTCAAGTTGTTTTTTCAAAGCAACAGATTCTTTATTAAGATTATCAATAGCTTTATCGTTTTCACTGATTAGATTATTGTAATCTTTTGCAGTCAGCATAAGACCTTTAGTTGTTTTCAAATCATTCGCAGCTTCTTGCTTGTCTCTAATCGAATCGAGATAGTCGGATTGAGCTTCATAATATGTTTTTACGTTATTAAATTTATCTTGTTCGGCTTGAACTAATTGCTGTGCATATTCTGCTTGCGACTGAGCTGCGTTTTGCGCAGCTTTAGCCTGCGCATCTTGGGCAATAGTCAGTTCTTGTGCTTTTGTTTTAGCCTCGTCAACAAGTTTGTTATATGCTTTCGCTTGTTTTAATGCTTTTCCAGATAATCCTTTTGTCGAGATTTTATCGCCATTCGCACTTTTGACCCGTGAAGCAAGTTTTTTATTTTTAGACTTAGCCAACGAAGAAGCCTTTTTAGTTACAGATTTACTTGCGCTTGAATTAGCACTTTTCGCACTTGAAAGATTAGCATTTGCTTCTTTGAGAGCAGTTTGGTTAGCTTTATTCTGTTCCTTCAGGTTTGCTGTCTCGGCATCAATCAAAGCGTTTTGATAATTATATGTCTCGCCACTGCCTTGAAGCTCGTATAAATTGCTGATTTGTTTATAATTGTTCTTCGCAATAGAGTATGCGGAATTGGCAGATTTGCTTTTCTTTAATGCACTATTATAAGCCTTCAACCTCTTGTAAGAAGCTTTCTTTTTATTTTTAGGGAGCTTATATGTACCGTCAGAGTTCTTTTTCGCCTTTTTGTCTTTCTTTGTTAATTTACTTGCGGCTTTATTTAAATTCGATTGTGCCTGACTTCTCGTATCAGCATCTTTTGTGTAATCTTTTTGCGCAGATGCAATTGATTTGTTATTCAAAGACATCAATGCGCTAACGCCAGACATACCAGTTGACGAAGCATCAATAGAAGCGGATAAACTATCAAATTTATCTTTGAGTTTATCTATTTTTTTCTCGGCTTTTTCAGTCGGGATATTCATTAAATCTTCGAAAAGTTCAAGTTGGGTATTTTTCAATTCTGTTACTTTGTCTTTACAGTCCTGTGCTTTATCATAATACTCTTTGTACTTTTCGATTTGCTTTTGTGTATCCTCGTCATAATCTTTAATGCTATAGTTGCCACTTCTTACTTTCTTTTTAAGAGAACTATCAAGTTTGACATTATTAGCATATTTCAAATATTTATCATATGCTTTTGAATTGGCTTTTATTTCTTTAGAAATAACAGAACGTTCTTTTTTAAGTTTAGATTCTTTTACGGCTGACGAGACATAATCAGTGATAGTGTCCGCAATTCTCTTGACTTTATCAGCGAAATATTTAAGCCTTCGCTCAATCCAATCAATTGTAGACTTCTCTTTATTTGTGTCTGTTTTGCCGCCAGAACCAGAACCGCCAGAACCAGAACCGCCAGAACCAGAACCGCCAGAACTTTGTTGTTTAGTTGTTGTAGTAGGCGTTTTCCATTTACCACCATCAAAAGCTGTTCCAGTGTATAAGGCTTTTCCTCGTTTCACGCCATGAGTTATTTTACCTTTTGCAAATATTTCTCTTGTTTGTTCTGCGTTAAAAATAATGTCATCTGGTTGATACCTGAAAAATTCGGCAGAATCATCACCAATTGTAAAAAATTTGCCATCTCTTACAACAAGCTCTTGACCAAGCTCACCACCAAGCGCAATACCACCATGTTTTGTTCCCCAATTTCCGCGAGCATATGCAGTTCCAAACGCATGGGCAGTACCGTCAACGCCACCACTTCCAGATGGGGGAGTACCAACTGTTTTAATTGTATACGTAATTGTTCGGTCTATATTTCTATAAACAGGCTCACTCGGCGCTGAAAGATGATAGGTTATTTTTGGGTCTTGGTTTGGATATTTTGGCGCATCTGGCGCATCAATACCATATTTCACTGAAGGTTCTTGATCTTCATAAGTTGGCGCATCTGGCGCATCAACAGAATAAGACACCGTTACAGTCTTTGATGTGTCTGTAAGTGCTTCAAATTGTGAAGAATCAAGTGTAACGGTAACAGTAGTGGATTCTGTTGCACCGTTAAGCGCTTCAAGTTGTTCCCTTGCAGTATCGACTTCTGACGCATCCACATTCAGTGTAGCCGCAAGAGTGGTATCATCCATTGCAAGAAGTTCTTCTACAGAATTGCCATTGTTAACGGCAACTTCTATTGACGTTCTTACTTTTTGTGCTTCAAGTGAATTGACTGTTCTTTCAAGCGTTTCTAATGTCTGAAGTGTTTCTTCTGATCCATCAGATTCCGCTTCAATCCTAACTCTTTCTTCGTTTAGCCTGTCAATAACACTCTGTAATTCTTCTGCTGTAGCTGTAGAAGCGTCAAAATCACCTAAATCAATATCGGGAGATATTTTACCTTCCGATTTTAAACCATCGAGGGTTTTCTTCATAGTCGCAAGTTCAGAACTGCTCATCTCTACTTCAGCTCCAGCATCAATCATGGCACGCTCCATAAGCTGAATGAATTCTGTGGTAGTACCAAACGCTTTTGCTACTTCTTGTAACTTATCCCCTGAGAAGTCAAATGTCCATCCATCTTCATCATTAAAACTGGCATACCCCTCACCAAACTTAGATTGAACGTCTGTTAAAAAATCATTTAATCCATTTGGATTTAAATTACCATTTTCATCAAACGTAAAATAATCTTTAAGACTGTGGTTTGTTCCTTCAATAGTTCTGCCTAATTTTTCAAAATCAGCAATGGCATCGCCCGTTCGCTCTGACTCATTAAGCATCAAATCAAGATACGCATTGAGAGATTCATCTCCAACCCATCCTTGATCGAGAATTTTCTTCATGCTATCATAACCTTTAGCAACGCTTTCAAAAGAGTCACGTTCATTCCCGTTGCTTTGGGCATTTTGCCATGCATAAAGCGCAGAAGTTAATCCTTCATATTGCGCAATCAGCATTTGTGCATCGGCTATATCTTTTTCTAATCCAGACGTATCTTCGCCCCTTGCTTGCGCCGCATGAAGTTCATCTAATTTCAAACCAAGATCGGAATACATTTGCAGAAGAGTAGAATTCTGAACTTCTTGATTAAGGCGCTTAAATTCTTCCTCGTTTAGATGAATACCATTTGCTGTCTTTTCAAACAGAGTTGCAGGATTGAAACCGTCTAAGTCCTGATATGCAGTAGTAAGTGTTTGCACTTGCTCTGCTGTTAAACCAGTAGCAGATTTAGATGCTTTAAGCGCGGCAGACACATCGGTTTGATATTGAGTAAAGGTACCTAATGTATCTTTTAAAGCAGAATAAGTGGATGTAACCTCGTCAGTCTGATTAAAGATACCAAGAAGATTATCACGCATTGTGACAAGTGCGCGACCAGCGATAGTTTCTTCACCACCAACTGATTTAATTGCTTTGCCAAAAGCGCCCATTAAGCCAGTTGATTTCTCTGTTATGTCATTGACTTTCCCTTGAATTATTCCGCTTTCAAATAAAGAGTCGATAAACGCATCAACTTCTTTTTTGTTATTACGGTTGACAAGTCCTGCGTGTGCAGCAGCGTCCATGATGCGATTAACGCTTTCGTCGTATTCTTCGGTTATTCCAGCCTCGGCATCTTTAAAACCTTTCTTTGTGATAGAAGATATATCTGATAAAGCATCTTTCAGTGTGTCATCTTTGTCGATGATATTCTGTTTAAAGTCGGTAAATGTCGCGTCAGCTTCTTGGAATTTGCCAACAACATTATCTATCGCAGTTTCGATACCTTGCCCGAAGTTAGACATATCGAAGTTGTTAAGCTCGATGAATGATTGCTGAAGAGTGGTCATTTCTTCAACGGATAGTTCACCATTGTTCCATTTGTCGCGTGCAGAAATCAGAGTGTTCATCTGATCTTTGTAGTTTGAAATGGCTTTAGTCAAACCGTTGTCAGATGAATCGTTCATGACAAGCTGAAGGTCTTGCATTGTGCCTGTCAAATCTTGTACTGAAGATTCGGCTTCATCAGTTCCGTTTATTAAAGCATCAATATTTGCTTGAATATCGCCGAAATCCCAATCCATCCACTCTTTACTGTTGTCAATGAAGTCTTTTAATTTAAGCTGCGAATCTGCTGTTAAGTTCTCGTATATAGACATTATTTCATCAGCATTTTCTCTTGCCTTTTCAGAGTCATATTCGACCTCTACATCAACAGAAGCATTCTTCTGTTCATTTTCTACTTCTTCGATTTGATCGTCTATACTTTCTTGAACTTGGTTCTGTAATTCACCTTTATTTACAATTTCTGCTTCTGCGTTGACATTCATTACAATATCTTCAGCAGTAAAACCATTAGCAGACATCTCACTTACTAAATCTTCATATCCAACAAGATCGTCTAAAGTTAGACCACCTTCCTCTGATTTAGATTTTGCGGTTTCAATTAGCGATTGATATTGATTTTGAAAATCTTTTCTTGAACTTATAATATCATCATACGCTTGCTGTGTCTTTTTCGCTGTTTGTTCAGCCGAATATGATATACCAAGATATTCAGTTTCGTATCTTGACGCTAAATCTTCAAACCCTTCTATAACTTGTCCGTTTTCATCATAAAGCGAAGAAGCGTATAATTCTATATCAGCACTTAAATCTGGCAATTCATTTTGCATACTTTTTATAGATTTGCCAAGATTTTCGCTTTGCGTTGTTAATCTCTTTTCTTCGGCTTGAAGCGCTTTTAATTCTTTCTTATCGGCTTCATATTCGTCAGTTCCAAACATCCAACCAAAGCCATGACCAGTTTTATCTTCCTCCGCGTAACTATCTAATTTTTTCTGGAGATCAATCTGATCCTGCTTGTTCTGTGTAAGTTGTTCACCAATACTGACTTGCTCTTTTTGTTGCCCTGTTATTTTATTGTTTGTGTATGTCCATTTATCAAGAATATCAATTTGCTCATAGCCCATCCATTCTTCGCCATAAGCAGTTTGCGAATAAATATCAGCACCATCAAAAGATTTTTTCTCTAACACATTAGCAGCATCTTCTGCGGCAGCCTTTTGTGTTATTCCGTTCATTTGCTCAAGAATTTTCTTTTGTGCAAGCAATTTTTGATTTGCTTGTTCAAGATTAGCTAATTCTTGTTGCTCAATAAATGTTAATCCTTGACTTGCATTTAATTCAGCCATTCTTGATTGAATGGTTTCAAGTTGTGACGTTACATCTTCTAATTGCGCTTTATTATCTTCGTATGCTTGGCGAGAATCATCAGCTTTGGTTTTTGCTTCTTTATATGACTCATTCAAGTAATCGACCAATGCAATAACGCCTACAATTCCAGCGGCGATGCCTATAAAAGCGCCAAGCGCAACAGTAGAGACACCAATTGCAGAGGCAAGAGCTTCAAAACCAATTCCTAAAGCGGTAGGTATCTCTGATATATTTCGCGCAAGCGACAAGCCTTCAAAAAGACCTTTAATCCCTGTTGTTATTCCACCTAAATCTTTTACTATTGCTGCAATACTTAACCCAGCGATAGCTGTGCCAAATAAACCTATTTTTTCTGTAACAGCATCTATAACGCCAAGCACAGATGTTAAACCATCTACAAGCACACCCATATCTTCACGTTGGAAGAGATTTTGCCAAATGCCTG
>CALFIU010000188.1 GCA_937877455.1 uncultured Bacteroidales bacterium | reverse complement strand
TACAACGAGCGCGGCGAAAACCAACTCTTTGATTATCTCGACTTCTACCACGCCGCCAAGGGCTACTTGCTGAGTTTTTGTTTCAACAAGAATAGCAAGCCCGAGGCGCGGACGATAAGCCAAGGCGGCAGGGAGATTGTGGAGGTTGTTGTGTGAAAAATAGGCGATTATTTTATCGCCGATAAATTCACCTCAAATTTCGGCAACTCTACGCTGTTGAAATAATCCTCGTACAACTGCATGTAGCTTGGACGGATGTCTTTGGCGAGGTATTGCTCGTCGATGTTTTCAACTTTTTTGAGCAAAGTCTTGTCGCTGACATGGGTTAGATGTTCGCGGATTATCTTGAAAAACTTCAATTCGCTGTATTTGATGATGTTGTCGGCGCGGATGGTACGGACGGCAACGTCGGCAATGCGGATTTCAGACTCTTCGTCCAATTCGGCATCGGAGAGTTCGCGGAAATACTGTTTCAGAAAATCCTTGCCTTTGCTGTTGATTTCCTGAAAAAGAGAATCAAGTTTTTCCGAAATTGCAATGTCGCCGAAAAGATGTTGCTCGTCAGACATTTGCTTTATTAGTTTGACCTCTTCGGGGTCGATGTCGCCGTCGCACGACATACAAGCGAAGGCTGTTTTTAGTAATAATTCGTTGATTTCCATTGTGTTAATGTCTTTTTAATTGTTGATGCTGTTTATTAGTTTGTATTCTATAAATTCACGTTTTGCAACCATATTAGGAACATTTTGAGCAAATACAAAGCCTATTTTGTTTAAAAGTTTTTCGCTTTGCGTATTGCCTTTTTCAACAACTGCCGCCAATTCGTCGATGCCAAATTTGAAAAACAACAAGTCGATGACCTTTGATAACGCAAAAGTCATAATACCCTTATTTTCAAATGGCTCAAAGAGAAAATATGAAACGTCCCAATCGCTAAAATTATGTTTCATAAGGTTTAATTTTGGAGTGTTTACCCAAATTGCACCTGCAAATTCGTTTTTGTAACGAATTGTGTATGCAAAGCCTAACTTTTTATTCAAAATAAACGACTGCGATTTCAACATTTTTGCCCCTGATTCCACGCCTCCAAGATATTGTCGGATGCGTCCAACGCTGACATATTTATCGGCTTGCTCAATGAAACTATCAGCCCAATCCACGTTATCTTTTATTAGCAAAAGTTTATAATCTCCGCATAGAATGTCGCCAAGCGAAAAACTATCTGAGTTAGTTGAATTGCTGTTTTCAACACCCATAAACTTGTCGCGGATTTCCTCGTGGCGTTTGATTTGCTCTACCGAAAGGCTTGGTTTGGTTTCAGAAATCGCTTCTTCCAACAGAGCCATAGATATTTTGTCCATTCCACGACGGAAGGCAAGCCGCGCCGCCGTATCTATCACCAAACTAATATCTGCGGAAATGTAGTTTTCGGTAAGCCCTGCAAGTCGGTCGTAATCAATGCCAAAGTCGTATTTTCTTTTTGAAATACTGATTTTGAAAATTTCTTTGCGAGTTTCAAAATCGGGCTGCGGAATATAATATTTCAATTCCAAACGTCCTGCCCTAAGAGCCGCTTCGTCGATGTCCATCGGTTTGTTGGTTGCGCCAATAACAAGTACGTTGTCTTTGCCGCAGTTGTTGAGTTGCATAAGAAACTCATTTACAGCCCCTGCCGTGGTTACGTTGTTGTGGTCGCTTCGGTCGCGGATTATGGAATCAACCTCGTCGAGAAACAATATCGTGGGGGCATTTTTGCGAGCCTCGTTGAAAATGTCGGCAATCTTGCCCTTGCCGCCGTCGATGTAAGGCGATGCCACGTCGGAGCCTTTTACATACTGATAGTTGAACCCTGTTTCCTCGGCAAATTTTTCCGCAAAAAACGTTTTGCCGCATCCGGGAGGCCCGTAAAAGAGCAATCCGTTGGGCAACGACAATCCTAACGATTTGGCTTGTTCGGGATTGTTGAGCAATGAAATAACATCCGATTGCAACTGTTCTTTCAATTCTTTCATGCCCACAACATCAGCAAATCCGCCGCGTTTGCGTTTTGGGCGTTCTTCTGTAACAGTCTCTTTTTTAGCCTTTTTGGTAATTGGTGCAGATACTACAATTTCGCCGTCCAAGGCTTTTATAAATTCTTCTGCCGTTTGAAAACGGTCTGAAATTTCGTTGCTCAACGCTTTTGAAATGATGTTCAAAAGGTTTTCGTCCAGCTCGAATTTTTCGACGTCGGGAAATTTCAGCGTCTTGGACCTTGATGCAGATAATTTTTCATCAATTTGGTCGCTATCCATTCCCGAAACGTCGAAAAACCACGGCAATTTTCCAAACAAAAGGTTGTAAATCAGCACTCCAACCGAATACAAATCAGACTGAGTGCAGCAAACGCCGTTGAACCTTTCGGGAGCAAGATAAAACGGGTTAACTTCCTTTAAATCAGGCTTTGCGGGCTTTTGATTGAGGTATCTCGCGTGTCCGAAGTCGATGAGTTTTAGTTCTTGCAATTCGCCCGAAAGGTTGAGCAATATGTTTTGAGAAAAATGAATAAAATATTTGTATGTGTACAAACAATTAGTTATCTTTGCAACAAAATAAAATGTTAGAATATTATGAATGCGTTAGACCTATTTTGTGGTTGTGGAGGTTTGTCCCTCGGCTTTGAAAAAGCCGGGGTAAATGTCGTTGTCGGCATTGATTCGTGGCAAGACGCAATAAACACATTCAATTTCAACCACAAAAGTTCAAAAGGTCTTTGCAAAGACTTGTCTAAAATAGAGCCACAAGACATTGAATCCGAATTGGAAGGACAACAAATCGACATCATTATCGGAGGGCCTCCTTGTCAAGGTTTTTCTATTGCTGGCAAACGCATCGTTGACGACGAACGAAACAAATTATACAAAAATTTTGTAAAATTTGTAGCATATTATAAACCAAAGGCTTTTGTTTTGGAAAATGTACCAAACATACTTTCGATAGGTGATGGTTTGGTCAGAGATTCCATTGTGAAAGATTTTTCAGACTTGGGTTACACTATTCAACATGAAGTGTTAAAAGCAAGCGATTTTGGCACACCACAAAACAGGCGAAGGGCTATTTTTGTAGGATTGTTAAACAACAAATTTGAATTTCCTTCAAAGACTGTCGATAAATTCACGACTTCACTCGAAGCATTGTCGGATTTGCCTGAGCAATCGGTTTGCGATGGAGAACAATATTCATCCACGCCCTTGAGCAATTATCAACAATTGATGCGTTCAAACTCTCAAAAACTTTATAACCACCAAATTACAGAGCATAATGCAAAGACCATCGCTATAATATCCAAAGTTCCTGACGGCGGAAACTACAAAGATTTGCCAATGGAATTGCAAAACACTCGCCGTGTCCATATAGCATGGACTCGACTAAATAGCCAAAAGCCGAGTTTCACGATTGACACAGGACACAGACATCATTTCCACTATAAATATAATCGTATTCCGACTGTGAGAGAATCTGCAAGAATTCAGTCTTTTCCTGATGACTTTATATTTTTAGGTTCAAGGACAAGCCAATATAAACAAGTTGGAAATGCTGTTCCACCGCTTTTGGCAAAAGCAATTGCTGTGCAACTTTTGAAATACTTGTAAACTATGTATCAGATACCACAAAAATATTTTCTAAGACTACATCACGTTAGACCTCGGTTTAAGGATGATGTGGAAAACGTATTGCTTTACGTTGCGAATGTTTGTACCCAATTGAAACCAATGGCAAACAAGAAATACGAACAATATTTGTTTAATGCATTGAAACTTTTTCCTGGTAACATTGACAAGGCAGACAAAACAATTCACAATTGGAGAACAGAAATTGCAGCCTTGTTCGGAATGTATATAGAGGACAAAAAGTTGGGTATCACAAAAACAGGAAATCTGTCAAATATATTAGCTGATACAAGCGACTTGGTACAATTCTTTAAATACTTTTTGTTTAAGTTCCAATACCCAGGAGGTTATATAAAATCAGATTACATAACTGAACTTATATCAAATGGTGTTAGATTCAAACCGGCAAAATACATTTTGAACGTTTTGCATACCGCTGTGGCATACATTGGCAAAGAGTTAGGATTGACGAAATCGGAAACTGCGAATTGTATTTTCAACGATTTACGAGTTACTCGTGACAACAGAGAGGTCAAAGAAGTTGTTGACTTGATTGTTGACAACCGTAAGAAAAAAGAAACATACATTTCTGACGGGGATTATGTTAGATATGCAGGAGACATTCTCGACTATATGGTTTTGGCCAATTTATTGGTAGAACGCCACGGCTATTATTATCTAAACAAAAACGAGGAGAGTGCCATTCTCACTTTTATAAACGATACTGCATATTTCCACGAATATGACAAGTTTTATGGCAAGACATTTTCTAACAAAGAATTAAACTCTATAGAGAACCAATGGTTTGAATACGTGAATGCTGATTTAAGCGATGATTTGTTCAAAACCGATTTGATTTCGTTTATTTCAACCACAGAAGAAGGTGTGGATTCAACAGATGACATAATTAATTCCAAAATTAAAGATATTTTGGAAAACGAATCCAATACCAAAGATATTGGAGATTTGGGGGAAACTTTGGTTTTAGGACATGAAAAAATGCGTGTACTTAATCTTGGACGAGAGGATTTGATTCATCTAATCCAAAAAATTCCAACATCTTTTGCTGTAGGGTATGACATACAAAGTGTGGATGGAAATAGTCCGACAAAAAGGTATATAGAGGTTAAGACAACTATAAGCAAAAAGAAAATCACTTGGCTTGGATTCCATTTAACGCCAAATGAATGGGATGCTGCCGAAACTTTGCGCAAAAATTATTATGTGTACCGTCTGATGCTAAACGGCACAGACAAAACACTTTATATAATTCAAAATCCTGTTGGGTTGTACAAGGATGACAAAATCAATATGTCCCCACGCAATGGGGCAGAGGTAAGTTTTGACGAAAACATGTTTCAACCTACAAAATTGTTGCTATGGAAAAAATCAGAGTAGTATCATTGTTTTGTGGCTGCGGAGGTCTTGATTTGGGGCTTTTGGGTGGTTTTGATTATCTTGGCAAGCAATATGACAAACTTCCCACTGAAATTGTGTATGCCAGTGATTTCGACAAGTACTGTGCTGAAATCTACAACCAAAATTTTGACACTAAATGTGTGGTTGATGATGTAAGAAATCTAAAAATCAACGAATTGCCTGATTTTGACTTACTTGCAGGTGGTTTCCCATGCCAATCGTTTTCCATCTCTGCGCAAAATCCGCCACGTTTAGGCTACAAAGATGAACGAGGAAAACTATTTTTTGAAATGGTGAAAGTTTTGAAAGAACGCCAACCACGTTTTTTCGTCGCCGAAAATGTAAAAGGACTTTTGTCAGCGAACAAAGGTCAAGCATTTCCCATGATTATCAGAGAATTTGCCAATGCTGGCTATAAGATAAAGTACCACTTGTTCAATGCTTCAAATTACGGCGTTCCGCAAAAGCGCGAGCGAGTAATCATTATTGGATTTAGGAACGAAGATGATTATAATAAATTTAATTTTCCTTATCCAACAACCAATTACAAAAAAGTTGCTTTAAAAGAAGTAATTGATTATGAAGCAAATAATGAAGCAAAATGGTTTTTCAGCGAAAAAGCCGTAGCTGGAATGTTGGCTGTGAAAGAAAAAATGAACAAGGGAAGGGCGCAAAACCTTGATTTGCCTTGTAATACAATTAGTTCACATTTGGCGAAAGTGAGTTTGAACTCTACAGACCCTGTATTGAAAATTGCCGAACGCTATCGAAGGTTCACTCCGAGGGAATGCGCAAGGATACAATCATTCCCTGACAGTTACAAATTGGATTCTGTTTCAGAAATAAGGCAATATAAGGCTATTGGGAATGCAGTACCGCCAGTGTTAATGTGGAATATCGCAAAGGCGTTGACAAAGGTTGTAAATTCAATTGATATTTCTGTACCAATGAGAATTGCCATTTGAAATTAGAATTGTTTATATGACTTTGTGTTGCAGCGACGAACCTTTTTTTGTTCCATATTTCAAGAACCAAAACTGTGCAAACTTCAATCGCCCTTTTGCTATTGTCAAGTTCGCGTTGGCTTGGCTGAAAATTTCAACCGTTCTGTTGACCGTGGGCATCAAGCCTTTCAAGTCCAACGGATACTCGACCGTCCTATTCACCTTCAAAAAGGCATTTGCCTTGCCTTGGTTGGCGACAATCTCCTTTTTAGGCGAGTTGGCAAAAACACCGAGAATCCTGAACGGATTTTCAAGAATTATTTTCGGGATACTGTTCATTTTATTGTTTTTCTTCTTAGTGTCATAAATCTCAAAAAGGTTACACTATTTTGAAAAAAATTTCCTTTTGCAGCCCGGAAAGGAGAGTTTGTTATACAAAGAAAGCGCAGACTGCATATCCTTTTCTGATACTTTGTAGATTGTATCCGTTAATGAAGGTCGTGAGAATTACCCGGAAACAGAGATACAATCATAGCAGTCCACGCCTATACTATAGGCGAAACCGCTATGCAATCTCCTGTTTCCATTGAAAATTTCTCACGTTTTCATTAACAAGAAAAGCATAACGCTTTCGTTATTAATTTCTTATGTCGGACAGCGGGAATGTTGCGCCGCAAATCCGAAGGCAAATATAACAAACTTTTTCCACTCTGCCGCCATCTTTTTAAAATAATTTTTGCTACCTTTGCGGAAAATAAAAACGTAACGCACTATGGGCATATACCTCAATCCTAGCAATGCCAGTTTCAAAAAAACGTTGGCTGGCAATATATTCGTAGATAAAACGATGTTGATAAGCGAGTTAAACAAGTTTATCGACAAGGATAACCAATATATCTGCGTTTCTCGTCCGAGGCGGTTTGGCAAAACAATCGCCACGAACATTATGTGCGCATACTATTCCAAAGGTTGCGATTCGAGGGAGATTTTTTCCAAAATGAAAATCTCCAAGGCAAAGAATTACGAACAATATCTCAACAAACTGAATTTGATTGCGATAGACGTTGCAAGCGAGTATCAAAATGCAAATGTAAAAGACAATATGCTTGTAGAACTTACTGATTTTGTACGGTCGGAGTTTGTTGAGCAATTTCCAAAAATCAAGTTTGACCCGAATGATACTATTGCAAAATGTATGCTTCGGGTTTATGCCGCCACAGGCGAGACCTTTGTAATCATTCTCGACGAGTACGACTGCCTTGTGCGCGACACGTTTGGCACTCATCTGTTTGCCGACTATTTGGAGTTTTTGAACGGACTTTTCAAAAGCAACACCCTCAAACCTGCCATTTCGCTCGCATATCTCACTGGAATTTTGCCAATTGTAAGAGACAGGGTTCAGAGCAAACTCAATAATTTTAGGGAATATACAATTTTAGACGCTTTCAATCTTGCCGAATTTGTAGGGTTTACAGAACAGGAAGTAAAGCCTTTGTGCAAAAAATACAAGGTTGATTTTGCACTGTGCAAAAAAGAGTACGACGGTTATGCCCAAAACGGATTTGAAATTTACAACCCCGAATCGGTTGTGATGTGTATGGAGACTAAAAAGTTTGGCAACTTTTGGGGCAAGACTTCCACATACATGGTAATCACCGACCGCCTCAAACACAACTACAAGGGCGCGAAAGAGGACGTAATAAAAATGCTGTCTGGCGAAGAGGTAAAGGTAGATGTTGAAATGTATCTCAACACCATGACCGATTTTGTGAGCAAGGACGATGTTTTTACATATTTGATTCATCTCGGCTATTTGGCTTACAACAACAAAAATTTTACGTGCAGGATTCCAAATCTCGAAGTTCGCAAAGAGTGGCATAGGGCTGTCTCTACCCTGCCCGACTATTCCAAAACCGACGAAATCATCAAGGCTTCGGAGGAACTTTTGGAACAGACACTTCTAAAAAACTCCGATGCCGTTGCCAAGGCTTTGGACGAAACGCACATTCACGTAACCTCCAACC
>CALFIU010000187.1 GCA_937877455.1 uncultured Bacteroidales bacterium | reverse complement strand
GCGCAAGAGATAAAATAAAGGAAGTCATTATCGGAGATGGTATTTCTTATGTCGGAAGAGGCGCTTTCAGGTGGGCGTCTAATCTTGAAAATGTAACAATGTCTAGTTCGGTTAAAACAATAGGCTGGCAAGCTTTTGAAGGAAATAATTTACACAATTCACTTGAAATTCCAAATTCGGTTACAAAACTTGGCAGCAGCGCATTTTACGATTGTTCGGGATTGCAATTGGTTGTTGTTCCGCAGTCGGTTACTACAGCAGGAACGGAGGTTTTCCGTGGTTGCACATCGGCACTGATATGCTGCAAGGCGGCAAGCAAACCCGGCGGTTGGAACGATAATTGGAACAACAATGGAGGAACGGCTGTTTGGGGTGGCTTGGTTGTAGGCGATTGGGTTTATCAGATAACAAGCGCAAACGCACCCCGCTCAGTTATGGTTTGCAAATATACTGGCAGCGCCACATCAATAACCATTCCAAGCAAAGTGTCGGCTGATGGCCTTGAATACTCAGTTACAGGCATTTCCGACGATCTGTTTAAAAACAATTATGCAATAACATCAGTAACCATTCCGAATACGATATTAACTATTGGCAACTACGCATTTAGCAATTGCTCGGGGTTGACCTCGATAACTGCAAACTCGGTTACAAGCATTGGGCAATATGCTTTCAACGGCTGCAGCGGATTGGTGCAGGCCTCGCTCGGCAGTTCGGTTGAAACAATTGGCGACAAAGCTTTCTACAATTGTACTTCACTAACATCTGTAGTATTAAGCAACACCATATCCAGCATTGGTCAATATGCGTTTTATAATTGTAATGGCATTAAGTCTCTCGTTATTCCTGATGCGCTTACAACCATCAGTAGTTATGCGTTTGCAAATTGCTCAGGACTCACTTCGGTGGAGTTCGGCAATTCGGTTACAAGCATTGGGCAATATGCTTTCAGTTACTGTAGTAGGCTAACTGCTATTATCATTCCAAACACAGTTACCAACATTGAGGGTTACGCGTTTAATAATTGCAGTGGGCTAAAGTACGCAGCAATTCCCAACTCAGTAACAAGTATGGGCGAAAAAGTGTTTTATAATTGCTCTAACGTGGTGTATTGTCAACCGGCAAGCCGGCCAAACGGATGGGACAGCAATTGGAATCAATATGGAAATAAAAACTATTTGTCAGTTGTTTGGGGCATAATAATGCGAGACGGCGTTGCATATCAAATAACAAGTTCAGCCGAATCAAATGCGGTTTCAGTTTATAAATACTTGGGAGACGAAGCGGATGTTGTTATCCCTGAAAAAATTGAATCGAATGGGATTGAATATGCGGTAACAAGCATTTATGCTTATGCGTTCAAAGGTTGCAGTGGTCTTACATCTGTAACCATTCCCTATTCGGTAACGAGCATTGGTAGTAGTGCGTTCGAAGGTTGCACTGGTCTGACATCGGTTGCCATACCTAACTCTGTAACAAGCATTGGCAGTAATGCGTTCAGCGGTTGCAGCGGATTGACATTGGTAACAATACCAAACTCAGTTACGACAATAGGTATGGCTGCGTTCGGTAACAGCAATATTGTTTTTTGCTGTGAGCCGGCAAGCCGCCCAACCGGCTGGAACTGGAATAGCAGCTACAACGCTCAAGATTGGAACTACAATAGAGGAACCATATATTGGGGAACAGTTGTACAGGGCGATTACATACTGAAAATCACAAATTCGGCAGAACCTTACACTGCTTCTATATGCAAATACATAGGCAATGATGATAATGTCAGCATTCCGGATAAGACAACAATTAACGGCATCGAATATGCTGTTACAAAAATCAGCAGTTACGCATTTATGGGAAAAACAAACATAAAATCAGTTGTTGTTCCGAACTCGGTTTTGGAGATGGAAACAGGCGTTTTTTCGGGTTGCTCATCGCTCGAAACATTAACATTGCCATTCGTGGGCGACAAAGAACATGCAAAAAACAGCAATGACGCACAATATCCTTTTGGCTATATATTTGGCACAAGCAGTTACGACGGCTCACTCGAAACCGACCAGTGCTACGTGAAAAAAGACGAAACGACAGGCATTCATACCAATTATTACATTCCGGCAAAGCTCAAAAATGTCATTGTCACCAATACCGAGCGACTGCCATTTTATGCCTTTGGCAATTGCACAAATATTGAGAACATACAAATATTGAGCAACCTGAAAAGCACCGACAATAGTGTATTCAACCATTGCAGCGGACTTAAACGCCTAAACAGTGATATTGATGGCGTGTTTAACATTCCAGAGGGCATAGATTTCATATCAAATTTCACATTTGCGTATTGCGATAATATGCAGATAGTTACCATACCTGATACTATCACAAAAATCGGGAAATATGCTTTCCAAAATTGTGTCAATCTGGTATCGGCAAACATTCCTAATAGTGTTGTCGAAATTAACGAAGGAGCATTTTATCATTGCGGGAAATTGTCGTCAATTTCACTTCCGAACACAGTTCAAACCATTGGTATGCACGCATTTGGCTTTTGTACGGGCTTGTCATCAATTAGTTTGCCCGAGTCTGTCACAATAATTGATGATTACGTGTTCAACGATTGCAGCAATATGAAATCAATTTCTATTCCAAACACAGTCTATTACATAGGAGAAGGCGCATTTATGAATAGCGGACTTACCACAATAACACTTCCTAACTCAGTAAAACTCATAAACGCGGGAGCATTTATGGAATGTGCCGATTTAAAATCGCTGATTCTTCCAAACTCAGTGGACAGCATTGGAAATTACGCATTCAACGAATGTGTCAATCTGACATCGGTTAGTATTCCCGCATCGGTTGTATATTTAGGCAATGGCGTGTTCAGCGATTGTTGGGCGTTAACATCAGTCAGTGTGCCATCAACGGTTACAACTATGGGCGAATTGGTGTTTACAAACTGCACCGATGCAACCATTTATTGTATGCCGACAATCAAACCTGCCGGCTGGAACACCGATTGGAACAAAGATGGCGGAACTGTGATATGGGGGGCGAATGTTGTTGAGGCGACAGTATCGGCACAAGCTAACAATATCAGCTTTGGCAGTGTTGAAGGCATTGGCAAATATATGATAAGCCAAAAAGCGACACTTACGGCAGTGCCTTCAACCGGATGCAAATTCGTGAGTTGGAACGATGGCAGCACCGATAACCCGCGCGTTATTACAGTGGCTGGCGACACCACGCTTACAGCCAATTTTGATGTGGTGTACACATATTCGGTAGCAAGCACCGTACCACAGAAAGGCTCAGTCTCGTGCGAAGTTAACTGTTATAGCGACGGCATCTCACTTCTGATTTTAGCCACCCCCAACCATGGTTATCACTTTACATCATGGGAAGATGGCGAAACAACAAACCCCAGAATAATAACACTCACGCAAGACACATCTATTTTGGCTCAATTCGATGTCAATCAATATAATATATCAGTAAAAACAAATTTGGAAAATTGCTGCGAGGTAACGGGCGACGGCCTGCACAACTACAATACGACTAACATAATTTCGGTAAAAGCTAAAGACGATTTTGTTTTTGTGCGTTGGAGCGATGGTTCAACATCTGATTCGCGCAAGGTTTTACTCCTAAACGACACAACACTGACGGCAATTTTCGCAAAAACCTATAATTATCTGTCAATCAAAGCAAATAACGATGAATACGGAAATGTGGAAGGCAGTGGACTGATAAAATACAACACTGTTGCAACAATGAAGGCCGTTGCGGCAGAACATTACCATTTTGTCAGCTGGAGCGATAGCGTGATTCAAAACCCGCGCCAAATCATCGTTTTAAGCGACACTATGTTTACTGCAAACTTTGCTATTGACACCTTCAGTGTTGCCGAATTGCCTAATAATCAATTGGGTTACGTGTCGGGAACAGGACAATATGCCTATGGCTCAATAGTAACCGTTGGAGCAGTTCCAAATCCTCACCACCATTTTATAAAATGGAAAAACAACAATTCGACGCAAGAAAAACAAACCTTTACACTACATGCCGATACTACGCTGTCCCCAATTTTTGCCATCGACACACATCGAATTGAGGTTACTTGCAACAAGTTGTTAGGCGCAGTAGAGGGAACAGGAATCTTTACTTATGGCAGCAAAGTAGTACTGACGGCACAAAACGTTGCCGGCTGCTATTTTGTGCGTTGGAGCGACAATGTAACATCTAATCCGCGTGTTCTTAATGTGTCGTCCGATAGCACAATTGAAGCCATTTTTAGCGAAATGCCAATGTTCACAGTTAGCCTTACCTCATCTGATGCGGCAATGGGAATTGTTTCAGGCGATGGCACATACCCAATGCGCGAATCGGTAACCATCACAGCCACGCCAAACGAGCACTGCCGCTTTGTGCAATGGAACGATGGGCGAGCCGACAATCCACGAACATTCAAAATATTTGCAGACGCATCGTATGTGGCAGTGTTTGAGCAGGAGCAATATAATGTTATTGTAACACAAAACGATGTGAATATGGGTACTGGAAGCGGTGGTGGAACGTTCGCGTATCTTGATGTTGCCGAATGCGTGGCAGCATCCTATCAAGGCAGCCATTTTGTTAAATGGAGCAATGATGCAACCGACAATCCATACAGATTTTCAGTAACAGACGATTTGATTTTAACCGCCATTTTTGAATCCGACTATATTGAAAATCCGACAAGTATTAATTCGGAGCGGCAAGAACAAGTAAGAATCTACGCCCACGGCAACACCATTGTTGTGGAGAACGCAACAGATGAAATCCGCATCTACAACGCAATGGGACAATTGGTTTGTAGGGACGCAATGAATCGCGTCCGCGCGGAAATCAACGTTAGCGGCACAGGCATTTACATTGTCCGCACTGGCGCAGTTGCCAAACGGGTGATGGTGAATGATTGATAATTTCAACAATGGGGCATGATGACAATGGGGCGTGCCCCATTGTTAAAACATTGTAGGGGCGAATGATTGTTCGCCCTTACGTGTTTTTTGGAGGAGGGAGTTAACCTGCACGCCTCATTTTTTTCAATTCCGAAGTCAATCGTCCCGACAGCTATCGGGACAACTTTCAACACAAAACTTAAAACTTTTAATTTTAAATTCTCTCTCTGTTGATTACCTTTGCATAAAATGCTAAATAACAAATAATAATGGTAAAATTCAGCAATCGCCGTTACCCAGTTGGGATACAGACCTTTTCAGAAGTTGTTCGAGAAAAATACATCTACGTAGATAAAACCGACCTCGTTTGGCAATTGGCTCACTATGCCAAGTATATCTTTCTGAGCCGTCCGCGCAGGTTTGGCAAGTCGCTGCTAACCTCTACGCTGGAGTCGTATTTCCTTGGTGAACGAGAACTCTTCGAAGGACTGAAGATCATGCAGTTGGAGAAGGAATGGGAGCGGTATCCGGTATTGCGTTTGGATCTTAGCAGTGCAAAGCATTTGACTCCTGCCCAAATTAGGAAGGAACTAGAACTCATACTTGCCCCCTACGAAAAGATTTATGGTCGTAATACTGAAGAGGAAACCCCTGGCATGCGTTTGGGGGGCTTGATTGATAGAGCATACGAGCAGACGGGTAAACAGGTAGCGGTCATCATAGATGAATATGACGCGCCATTGCTTGACGTACTGCATGAAGACGAAAGACTGAAAGAGGTGCGCGAGGTGATGCAGGAATTTTATCAGCGACTTAAGAAACAGGAGGCTAAGATCAAGTTCTGCTTCATAACGGGTATCACTAAATTCTCGCAACTGAGCATCTTCTCTACTATCAACAACCTGAAGAACGTTACGCTATTGCCGCGATTCTCTGCTATCTGCGGTATAACAGAGCAGGAGGTTAAGAACGACCTGTCAGAAGATATCAAGGCCATGTCGGAGGTCTATGGCTGCTCGCCCGAAGAGATGTTCCAGAAGATAAAGCTGCGCTACGACGGCTATCACTTCGCATCAGTATCCGATGATATCTATAATCCCTATAGCCTGTTGAATGCCTTGGGCGATCAGCAACTTGAAAACTACTGGTTTGCCTCCGGCACTCCGACCTTCCTCATACATCAGCTTCAGCACTTCAAGACCGATATTATGTCGCTCGATCGGCTGGTGGTGCCGTCGTCGGCCTTCGACCAGCCAACTGAGAACATGCAGGATGCGCTGCCCCTGCTTTATCAGAGCGGCTATCTGACCATCAAGGACTACGACCGCGATTTGCAGGCTTACACACTGTCGCTCCCTAATCAGGAGGTGCGCATAGGTTATGCCCGCGGTTTGCTGCCCATTTATACAGGTCTGAACGATGCCGATGTTCAGATGGGGTTTGCGGCAAAGTTCTGGAAAGCACTGAAGCAGGGCGATGCCGACCTGGCGATGCGTGAGATGCAGGGCTATATGGCTGGTATTCCATACGTGGAGGGTTTCAAGCAGAAATTGGCCGAAGCCTCCACTGCCGAGGGTTTCTACGAATACACGTTGTACCTGATATTCTCGATGCTGAACGTCTACGTCCGCACTCAGGTTAAGTGTGCTGGAGGCAGAGTGGATATGGTAGTATGGGTGTCAGATACAGTCTACGTGTTTGAACTGAAAGTAAATGGTACTGCCCAGGAGGCTCTGGAGCAGATTGATGACCGCGGCTACGCTATCCCATACCAGACTGAAGGGCGCAAGGTAGTGAAGATTGGCGTGAAATTCAATTCTGAGACCCGCGTGCCCGAGAATTGGGTGATAGCAGGAATATGACATGCACCTGTCCCTTGTCATGTTTGGCGAAGGTAGACAGTCGCTGTTACGCTATCCCATTTTAGTCGGAAGGACACAAGGTTATTTAGATAGGCGTGAAGTTTGATTCCGAAACCCGTCTGCTGGAGAACCTGGTGCTGTGAATGAGAGAAATCCCGACAAATATTTGCTTTATTCGAAAATAATGTTTATCTTTGCAACCGAATTATGGCAAAGGATATAAAGAAAATAATACAAGCACTAACTTATTTGGCCAATTGCCAGCCAGATAAAATGTTAGATAACATGAAAGCCTACAAGCTTTTGTGGCTCGCTGATCGTTATCATTTGCGTCAGACGGGTAGAACTATCACAGGCGATGCATATTATGCTATGCCTTTTGGTATTGTACCTTCAGATGCCAAGTGCCTTTTGGAGAATGCAAAAACAAAATTGAAAGAGCCAAAGGGCTATAAAAACAAGTACCTAATACTTGACAATCATCAGTATAAGGCTATTGCAGAGCCTGATTTAAAGGAGTTCTCTGAATCAGATAGAGAAGCATTGGATAAAGTGCTTGCAACTTATAATAAGTACGATGCCTTTCAGCTTTCCGACATTTCCCATAAGTTCCCTGAGTGGATCTTTTATAAGGAGATGTTGGAGAATAAGGATGCCAAGAATTCATATAAGATAGATTTGGATCACTTCTTTGAGGATGCCCCTGAGGACGAGCGCCAGCTGTTCAGTGATAGTACTGAACTGATAGAACTAACCAAGGAGTTGTATCATCAATATAACCGAGTTTAGCAGTTATGGATATACCCGTAGAATTGGTTGGGGCAGTTGTTGGTGAAGGCGAAAAGTGCACCGTCTTGAAGGTCAGATAGATACTCTTGGTTTACAACTCATCGCCAAAGGTGTTAAGTTAAGCCCAGAGGTAGAAGGCAGAATCAAGGATTTGTTCGATTAACTTTGTTCTTCGTTCTTTGATCTTAGTCACCCGCCATCTGCAACAAGATCGCCCGCCTGCTGGAGAACCTGATGCTGTAAATGAGAGAAACTCCTACAAATATGTAATTTGTAGAATTACGATGAAACGAACAATGTACGATCGTAATGTCCAGGACAGATCCACGTTGCACTATTATGTCGGTCTGCTGGCCCGCTGGAAGCAGCACTTCAAATATGTCAAGGCTGTGCGCATAGCCCGCAAGCATGGTGCCACGATTGGCGAGGGAGTCATCATGCCCATCTCCTTGGCTCGCAAGGCTAACAGCAACCTGATAATCGGTAATCACGTGTCTATACAAACCGATAAAATAGACCTCCGCTCCCCTGTAAAAATCGGCAGTTGTGTGATTGTGGGGGGGGAGGCTGTCCGAGAACTCTGACGCAGGATAGCCATTGAAGCCAAAACGGCAAGAACCGCAAAATTACCTTCGCTGGAGATGAATTGTCAGATTTAGCCCGTTTAAGCGCTGTGGAGGATTCTATGAGTAGATAGAGCGATATTCTGATGCCAATCATGGAAGTTGTTTTCACTCGAATGGAAGTTCTTCTGAAGTGGATTTGAAGGATTTGCAACCATTTGATAATCAGATAGTTTTATTAATTTTTAACGTCAAATATTC
>CALFIU010000186.1 GCA_937877455.1 uncultured Bacteroidales bacterium | reverse complement strand
ACGGTCTATCCGTCCGTCCCGTGCGGTGCAGATAATCATGTGTTCCGAAACGAAACGAGCGAAGAAACGAGAACGAAAAAAACGAGTAAACCGAAAACAAGGTACGACTCGGAGATTGCAGGTGGCAGCCCGCCGCCCCTGAAGGGCGGCTACCAAGGGCTGACGCTGGCAATCTCCGCCGTGAGAAAAAAAAATAAAAGTAACATTATAAAATACAAAAAAAATGGCACAGATGAAAGAAATAATGGAAACAGAAAAGCAACGTGGCACATTGGAACTATGCCGTACGGCGCACCTTTATCGCGAAGGAAATTTTATGAGAGCATACGGCTGGAGCGCATGGCTGTTTGTAAAACACGTCAACGATTTCAAGGTAACAAATAGAGTAATAAAAGCCTTGGGCGAGGCTGTCCCGATGATAGGCTTTCCGCCAGCAAGCATGGAGAAATTTACTCCGCAGGATGCTCAAGTAAATCTTCATCAAGACGGCAGTATGTCGGTTGTGCTGCCATCGGAAGTCATTCCTGAAAGTACAGACCTCGCGGCTCTTGCTGCTGAGTATGAAGAATGGTGTAAGACGTTGCCTATAACAGAGAGCAAGGCGTCAAAAAAAGAGAGAGAAAGCTCTTTTGATGACGACCCCATTACAGATACGAATACAAATGCAATTACAAAAAAACAACCCATTACCCTTACTGGAATAATGCAGCGTATACTTGCATATCCATTGGAACAGAAAAGCCCAATGGAGTGCATGACTTTTCTGTCAGAAATAAAAAAACAAATAAGTGCCATTATATAAAATATACATTGCGCCTTGTGCAGAACACATGATGAAGTTCATTGGCGGTCTTGCTCACTTTAGTGGTGTGAAAAATCGTTAATGCAATCTGGCTCTTTTAAGTTCTATTTTGCATGAGTATCAGACAGACCGCCCAAACGTATGGCGGGATTTTTCTCCCCGCCGCCGGTTACCGCAACGGCACGTCGCTCAACAACGTTGGCTCCAACGGCAACTACTGGTCGCGCTCGCTCAACGAGTCGAATCCGAACAACGCGAGGAACCTCAACTTCAATTCTGGCAACGTGAACGACAATTGGAACAACCGCAACTACGGTCAATCCGTCCGTCCCGTGCGGTGCAGCACTCGCATGATGAGGCAATCAAGGCGCATTTTTTTTCTAATTGACAATTCACAATTGACAATTGACATCCAACGGATGCCCAATTTTTAATTTTTAATTTTTAATTTTTAATTATTAACTTTCAATTTTCAACTTTCAATTTCCATGCACCTCACTCAATTACAACTTCTTGTTGACCTTCACACCGCCTACCTTGACGCACGCCGTCATAAGAGAAACCGAAAATACCAACTCGATTTTGAACAAAACATGGAGCAAAACCTCCGCACTCTCGCCGACGAACTCATTAGCCACACTTACGTGCCAGAGCCGTCAATGTGTTTTATAATCAACGACCCCAAAAAACGAGAGGTGTTTGCGGCAAGTTTCCGCGACAGAATAGTCCACCATCTTTATTACAACTACACCCACAAACTTTTTGAACGTAATTTCATTGCCGACAGTTACTCGTGCATAAAGCGGCGCGGCACGCATTACGGCATCAAGCGGCTTGAACAACATATTCGTCAAGAATCGCTCAACTACACAGAAAAAGCCTATATCCTCAAGATGGACATTTCGGGCTATTTCATGCACATCAACCGCCGAATCTTGCTCAATATTGTTAACCACCGTCTTGACAAGATGCGCTACCACTATATTTCCAACGCCGACACCGAAACTTGGAACGACATTTTGGATTTCGACTTTATAAAATATCTTGGCGAACTAATCATAATGCTCAATCCCATAACCAATTGCCGTTTCAGAGGCAAGAAGTGCGACTGGGACTCCTTGCCGAGCAACCGCAGTCTTTTTCATTCGCCCGACGGTTGCGGACTGCCCATTGGCAACCTAACGAGCCAACTTTTCAGTAATGTATATCTCGGCGAGTTTGACGATTATATGAAACGCACACTAACAGTGAAACGTTATGGGCGGTATGTTGATGATTTTTATATTGTTAGCAACGATAAAGATTATCTGCGGTGGCTGATTCCCAAAATTAAAGATTATCTTTATCTTCGGCTTGGATTGTCGATTAATGACTGCAAAACCCAAATTTGCGATTCCAATCATGGTGTGGGTTTTCTTGGTGTGTATCTCAAGCCTTTCCGCCGTTACATTCATAATGATTCGTTGCAGCGTATAAAATCAAAGATACCGCACCTGAGCCGCATCCATGCCCCCGAACAGATGCGCTCGGTGGTGAGTTCGTATTTGGGCGTGTTGTCGCATTGCGCGTCATATAAAATCCGACGCCGAATCTTATATCACCGCCTCCAATATCCTCTTTCCCTCGTATTCAATCCATTCGGGGTCTTCTTGGACTATCTTGTTTTTGAGAAATGAGAATGTGATGAGGTAACCTTCTTGAAGCCCGCGTTGTTTGAGATAGTTGGCGAGTTGTGTCTTGCCGTCGGTTTCGTATTTTGAGCCGCGCCAAATTTTGAGTTCTATGACATATTCTTTGTGGTTATAGTTGACAATCAAATCCATACGTCCGCCGTTCTTGGTCTGCGGTTCAAAGTAGCAAAAGCCTGTGCCATTGATTATCGGCTTTATGAAACATAGGAACAACAGCCGTCCGTGGTATTCGAGAAACTTTTGGTCGCTGTCTTTGTAACGGTCTGACATTATCTCCTTGAAACGTCCTATTACCATTTCCATGTTGAGGTCGCCGTTTTGGATGTAATTGTAGTTTGCTTGAGATTCTTGGCTGTCTTGATTGTGTTTGCGGTTGTATTCTTCGATGAAAAATGAGTGGAATGCCTCGTCGAAAATCAGATTATGCACTGTAACGAAGTTGTTGTCGTCCTTTATGTATGAGAACATAATCGCCATTTTTATAACTGGGTCAATCGGAGAATACGAAAATTGAACCGTGTTTACAGAGATGGCATACATAAGATTGTGAAGTTCCTTGTGACGGTGCAGATTCTTGGATATGTCGTCCAAAAGCGTAAAGTCTTTGTCTTTTAAAATCCGTTTTACAGCGTTCTGAACACCATCTTTTGTCCAATCCTTGTTAAGCCTTTCGTCAATTTCTTTGCATACTCGGCTCACTAAGACAGGATAGCCCGATGTGTATTTATAAATCTCCTCGGAAATTTCTTTAATGTCAAATCCAAAATGGTAATCGTTTTCGTAATCTGTAAGCATTGTGCTGATTTCCTGCGGGTTGAAAGTCATATCGAGGTCGTAGTCGGCGGCAACGTTCCACGGCGAGTTGAATTGGTGTTGGTCTTCGGGGCGGATTTTAAGTTTCAGGTTTTTAACATCATATACGCCTGCGAGGACAACTGACCAAAAGGTTGAATTGTCGCCATATTTATCCCTGTCGATGTATTTTTTGCGCAACATAGAGAGAAAATTGAGAAATAGTTGGTTGTTGAGACTTTTGTCAACTTCGTCTATTAGCAGGACAACTTTTTGGGTTTCCATTTTGCAAAATTCGGTTATCCGTATTGACAAGTCCTTCATGTCGGCTTCATCAATTTTTTGGGCATCGTTCCAAAATTTTTCAGCAACTATATCAATTGTCAAATCGTCGTTTTTGAACGCCTCAGCCATATATTCACAAAATGTTTTGTAAAAAGTAGTTGTGCTAAGCCAGTCGTTGTCTTCTGTATCCTCAAAACTTATGGAAACCACCAAATATCTGTCGTTGAGGTTGTTGTAAATCCATTTCAACGCCGATGTTTTCCCAAACTGACGCGCACGGGTGATACAAAAGTATTTTTTCTTATCGATTAGATTTTCAAATACTTTCATCTTGTTGGTAACATCCACCATATAGTGAATGTTTGGGTCGCAGGTTACCGATGTATTGAACTCTTTTGCCATGTTGAATCTCGCTTTTTCTTTCATCTGCAAATATAGTCTATTAATCTTATGAACGCAAAAAAATATTTTTTTTGTTTTCGTAACAACCAAAGTCATAAAGTCTTAATGGTTAAAATGTAAATCTTACTATGCTCCTTCTATTAAAACTTTATATTTTGTATAATTTTTGCTATATTTGTGGCGTTGATTTGTATGAAGATAAAAATTGACAAGCGGCTCTTGTGTCGTATAATGGTTTATTTTCGCATTGCATTGGTCGTGTTGAATAGTAATTCGGTTTCGTAGATAGCCAAAAGTGTATTTTTTCTTATAATTTTTTATAAATTATTGTAAATTTGGTTATTTTTATTGTTTAATTGAGTTTATACTTGTCCTAATTGTGTTAAATTATACTTAAATAATAAGAAGTTTAAATCGTCAATGTTATAGTTTTTGGTGTCTTGACGAGTAATGTAATACTCAATTATCAAGTCGGATTTTGATGAGTGAGAAATAGCATAACCAGCACTGCGCAAGAGAGTTTCGGTTTGTTTAATGTCAAGTTTTAACGATATTGCGAGTGCAAAAATTGTGTTTTTGCTCGGTGTGTAGTCTTTGTGAGAAATTATTTTTGAAAACAAACGGCGGTCGATGTTGGCGTTTTTATAAACATCGGCATTAGTCATTTTTTTTTCTTTTATATACTTGAACAACAATTTGTTGAAACTATCTTCGAGGTCGGCAAAAATATCGTTTTCGATGGCAGATTTTTCAATGGCACGTTGCTCTTGAGAAAAATTTGGTGTATATTTGTTGGATTTTGCCGAGCAACCAATGATGTTGCTAAATATTGAGTGAGAAGAACGTGTTATAAGGTTTTTGTCAACGTAATTTTCGTCGATGTAACTTTGAATATCGCCATAGAGTTTTTGTGCTGCAATAAATGCGTCGTTTTTGAAAACAATCATATAGACAATCATTTGTCCATCATATTCACCCAAAAAGTCGTGAATAGATTTGAGTGCGGTGTTGAGAGCTTTGTCGGTTGGGTAGCCGTATATTCCCGAAGAAATCAGTGGAAATGCTATTGAATTGAGTTTTTTATCGGCAGCGAGTTTTAGCGAGTTGAAATAACAATCGTATAGTTGTTGCTCTTGTATTGTGTTGCCTTCTTGGTAGATAGGTCCAGCGGTGTGGATAATGAATTTTGCTTTTGAGTCAAATCCGGGAGTTATTACCGCTTGTCCTGTTTTTATTGGCGAAAGGTTATCGCAAGAGGCTTGAAGTTTTTCTGAGCCAGCGGCTCGGAAAATAGCTCCACAAACTCCGCCGCCCATTTTTAGTTGATTGTTTGCTGCGTTGACAATTGCATCAACATCAATTTTTGTAATGTCGTTTCTACTGATGATAAGTGGCATAATTTAATGTATTTTGGTTCGCGTCAAATATAAGGATTTTTTTGTTGGTTGCATAAAATTAATAAAAATTATATTATGATAATTCGTCAATTTCATTTGATCGGGCGGACACGCAGGTCCGCCCCTACACATCATTCTATTTGGGGTGTATATTATAGGAGTTGGCGAAAAGGCGGCTTTGCCGCCTTTTCGCCAACTTTTGCTCATAATATTGAATATCACCATATTGTAGGGGCGGGTCTATGTGCCCGCCCGCATTGATGTCGATTCAAATGAAATTGACGTATTATGATAATTTTTATTCCAATTTCTAAATCTATTTTGCAATGGTTTTGGTCAACTTTTTTGTGTATATTTTGATTTTTATGCATTTGTCGCTTTCATGGCGACATCGTTCTTGACTAAAAACTTGATTTTTGTATCGTAAAATTTGTTTAACCATTAAAACTATTAATACTATGAACAAGAAAAACAACATTACAGAACTCGTTTTTATTATCGACAAATCAGGATCAATGTCAGGATTGGAAAACGACACAATTGGTGGTTTTAATTCAATGCTCGAAAAACACCGCAAAGAGCAAGGTAGTTGCAACATTTCCACTGTTTTTTTTGCTGATAGATCCGAAGTGGTTCATAATCGTGAAAATATTGCAAAGGTGGAGCCGTTGACACGTAACAATTACGTTCCAGGCGGTTGTACTGCGCTTTTGGATGCACTTGGCGATGCTATTAATCACACTATCAAAATACAGAAAAAACTTGCAGACGACCAAAAGGCTTCAAACGTTGTGTTTGTGATAATTACCGATGGTCAGGAAAATGCGTCAAAGCATTTTTCGGTACAGGAAATAAAACGCCAAATTTCGTTTGAGCAAGAAAAATACGGTTGGGAATTTATTTTTCTTGGTGCAAATATCGATGCTGTTAACACTGCTGCCTCTTATGGTATCAAAAGCAATCGTGCTGCCAATTTTGTGTGTGATTCAAAGGGTATTGACCTAAATTTCAGCGGCATAGCAAATTTTCTTGGGTGTGTGCGAAAAAAACAAGCAATTCCTGATTCATGGGCATCTGAAATTGAAGAAGATTACCAACAAAGGAAATAATTTTTGTGGATTTATAACGGGAAGTTTTTGGGGTTTTGCCGTTAATATTTTACTTGCAAAAGTTGAATATTATTGATATTTTTGTAGAAAAACTTTTTATAAAATGATAGATAAAATTTTAGAATTTAACAAGACTTTTGTATCTCAAAAAAGTTATGAAAAATATCTAACGGACAAATTTCCCGAAAAAAAACTTGCTGTTCTTTCGTGTATGGATACACGTTTAACCGAATTGTTGCCTGCTGCGCTTGGTTTGAAAAATGGCGATGCAAAAATTATAAAAAATGCTGGTGGTTTGGTGATTTCGGCTTTTGATTCTGCTGTTAGAAGTCTTGTTGTGGCTGTTTATGAATTGGGTGTTGAAGAAATTATGGTGGTTGCTCATTCTAATTGTGGTGCTTGCCACATGAGTTTTGAGCATTTTCATCATCAAATGCTTGAACGTGGTATAACAGACCAAACTCTCAATACCATTAGAAAATGTGGTATAGATTTAAATCATTGGCTCGAAGGCTTTAAAGATACGCCAGAATCTGTACGCAAAACTGTTGAAACTATTAAAACTCATCCGCTTATTCCAAAAGATGTTGTGGTTAGAGGCTTTATAATTGATTCTGAAACTGGTAAATTAGAAGAAATAATTTAATTTAGGTTTCAGTTAAAAAACAGAAAATTATTCTCAAATAAAATTATCCTAAAATAAGCATAAAAAAACACGGAATTTTATTAGGTAGAAATTAAATTCCGTGTTTTTCTATGTGTTCCGTGTAAAAAAACTTTTATTCGGGCAAATTTTCGTCTGTTATTCTAAATTCTGTTTTGTCTTTACCTTGTTTGCCACTATATAGAAGTTTTTCTTTTTTAATTCCAAATTTAATTAGTTGGGCGGCAATGTATTTTGCTCTATTTTCAGCCAAATCTTTTTTTGATGCATAAACCGTTATTTCAACTTTGGGATATTCGTGTTGCGAAAGATAGTTTTTTAATTTGCTTATCACAGGAATAGATTCGGAACTTGGTTCAATGTTTTGGTCAAAAAAGATGACTCCTTCGAGAGGTATTGACAATCTTTTTTCAAAAATATCTGATTCTGATGCAAGTTTGTAATCACGATTTTTATAAATTGTTTTGCGATTTATACCAGTTGCGTCGAGAGTATCAGAAATTGGAAAATAGCCCCTTGAATTAAATGTAAATCCATAATACTTATCTTGAGGTAGCCCAAAATAAAATTCACCAGTTGTAATTTTGTTTTTATATTCGGCATAAATTTTTTGATTTTTCTCGTCCCTAACTTGAATTTTTGTGGGTATTGGGTTTCCTTGAAGGTCGGTTATTTTGCCCGAAAATATTGCCACGCTATCTGGACGGTATTTCATCGGTAATTCTACGCTACAGATTGTTATTTTTCCTGTTAAAGGGTCTTCTGATGAAAAATATGCAGTTTTTCCATCTGCAGTAATCGAAAAATCATATTCGTTGCCTGCTGTGTTGATATTTCTACCGAGATTGATAGGTGGTCCCCAGTCGGTCCAAGTGGTGTCGTTGGTGCGTTTGGTCATGTAAATGTCTGTTCCTCCTACGCCGTAATGTCCTTCGGATATAAAATATAGTGTACGGTTGTCTGCTGCTAAATATGGCGAATATTCTCCATATTCGGTATTTATTATTTTACCTATGCTTGATGGATAGGACCAAAGCCCATCGGGTTGTTTTACACTATAGTATATATCGGGATGTAAGAACCAAACTTTAAATGGAACACCTGGTAATTCCATATGATATAAATAATTGTTTATATCTGTGAATTTTTCATTATACCCGGGAATTCCTACGCGATTTGCACAAAAAAATACAACGTTTCCTTGAGGGGAAAATCTTCCATTAAAATTTTCATTTTCTACATCTGGCATATCTTTGGGGTTAGTGTGAAAGTAAAAATTAAGATGCGACATTGTTTTTGGATTACTCCATTGTTTACTTCCAAGGATGGAATGACGTAAAACACTGGCAGTGCAAAAATTATTATCGCCTGCTAATTTTATTGTTTCGTTTTCTTTTATAATCATATCAGTGCCATCGGCAGATATGCCCGATACAACTTCGTGAAATACTAATTTTGTATATGTCGTTTCATTGGTTATTGGGTTAACCTTTATTAATGTAGTGTCTCTTTTACTCAAACCAGGGCATGGACGAGCCTTTTGCCATACACCGTTTTTGAGTTCAGACATATATATGTCTTTATCAAAAACTATTGTATCTTTTATTGTTTTTTTTATTATCTTGGTTTCTCCAGTGTATCTGTTATAAACTATTGGCTTTATTTCGTTGTGAGTGAAATATAATGTTTTGCCATCTGGTGATATTAATGGATTACGATTATATAAATTGAATTTAAGGTTTTGATTTATTTGAGACGGTAGTTTTTTTACTTTTGCTTCAGGTTCGTTTAGTTGAAGTAGTTGGTGCATGTAATAAAATTCTTGTGGTAAATTTGGGAACAATGGTTCATATTTAGTAATTACATCATCAGCGTCTTGGTATTGTTTTTTTTGTATTAAATAAGAACATTTTTCTATTACTTTTTTAAATGCCAACATACTTGGAGCACCGCGTTGAATATAATAATCATACATAGAATCTTTTTCTGGGGTGTACCAACGAGTTTCAAAATTTAATTCGCCATATTTTGATGCGTAATACATTCTCCAAAGGGTGTCGTTCATCATGTGTGGTAACCTTTTTGCAAAAAAAACAATAATTTTCCAATGTCCAGAATAATAAGCTTTATTTCGCCAATCGTTAAGATATTCTTCTGTTAAATCTATTATTTTTCCATGCTTTGTTTCGGGGTTAAGAAGTTCTGTGAGCATTTTTGCTTGGTCCCTATATTTTGATTTAGGATTTTTATACCAAAAATCCGTCAAAGTTAGGTAATTGCCGTTTATAAGACTTTTAAAGTAAATAACGCTGTCGATATAATCAATTATGTATTTAGAACGATAAGAAAATGGATAGTCTTTAAGAAATGTGTTTGCTTTTTTTAGCGAAGTATCTTTTTTAGCAGCACGATATGCAGCTTCTTCTTGATATATTAGTGCTTTTTGTATAAAAACTTTAGAACAGCCTTTGTATGTGCGTATATATGCTCTAAACCCTGTTTCTGTGGAGTCGTTGGCTAAGGTATAACGTAGTTGTTGTGATGCCACTTCGTCCATTTTTTGTTGGGTTAGGGCAGGGGTGATGCCGTAGTTGTCTTTCATATAACGATGAAAATATTTGTCGGAGTTGTTGAATTTTGCTTTTGTTTTTTTTAAGCAAATGAACGACTTTTTGGGTTGTTTTTTCATCAAGCATAAACCATATCCAAACGTGGCTGCAAATGGTTCTTTCTTTTTTTTGATTGCTTTAACAAAATTTTTTTCCGCTTTGGCACTATCGCCATTATTGAGTAAATCAAATGTTTTTATAAGTTTTTGCGAATGGCATACACCAATAACCAAAAACATCGATATTATTGTTGTTATTAGATGTTTCATAATTATATTAGAATTTAAGTTTTTGAAAATAGGCAACGGCTGTTGGCAAAGTTTTTTTGTTTTTAACCATTGCCCTACAAAATGACGATATTGATTTTAGTCATTAATAAATTTAAATTCCACACGCCTATTTTCTTCATCGTTTGACGAAATAGGTTTGGTGCTACCATAACCTATGGTAACTATTTTTTGAGGATTCACGCCTTTTTGTTCCAATGCTTTTTTTACACTTTCTGCTCTTTGTTGCGAAAGATTTTGGTTAAAACTATCGCTACCAGTTTTGTCGGTGTGTCCTGATATTTCAATTTTTAGGTCGGGATTAGAAGTTAGTAGTTTTGCTAAGTATTTTATTTTTACCATTGATTCTGGTTTTAGGTCGGCTTTGTTAAGTTCAAAGTATATGTTGTTTAAGGTAACCGATATATCTTGCTGAATCATTTCAGTAATTGAATAAAGTTTTATGCTGTCGATTTTTTCTGTTGGTTGATTAGTTTTTGAGTTGTCGAAAATTGCCGAAACAGGAAAATATCCTTCTGATTCAACAATATATTCGTATGTTCTTCCAAGTGGCATAGTGATAGAAAATTCTCCAGTGGTTGGGTTGTTTTTCAAAGTGCCGAGGTAACGTCCGGTGTTGATGTCTTCCCACGAAATTGTTGATTTTATTGGATTACCCTGCGAATCTGTAATTTTTCCACAAAGGTTTGATGTTGGATTTGCTTTTATTATATCTGGCAATTGTGCTTGATAAATAATGCTATCTCTGTTGTAAAAAATTGTTTTTCCATCGTATCCTATTGTAAAAAAATTTTCATCTTTTGTGGTGTTTATTATTCTGCCGAGGTTAATTGGCTCGCTCCACTCTGTCCATGATGTATCGTTTAGCCTTGTTGACATAAAAAAATCACATCCACCAATTCCATAGTGGCTATTAGAAACGAAATATAAAGTTTTAAGGTCTGATGATAATCTTGGAGAACGTTCTATAAAATCTGTATTTATCGTAGAGCCTAAGTTTATAGCTGGACCCCAATTCCCATTTGGTTGTTTTAGACTTACGTAAATATCTATATCATAAAAGAAAAAATTGTCGGTTTCACTAAAGGCAAAGTTAGAAATCTTGTCTTTTTCATTTCTAATTGAACTAAATAGCAACGCTTGCCCATCTGCCGAAAAAGAAACATCTGCATTCCAAAAACCAGAATTAATACTATTTCTTTCGCTTAGCAATGGAATTGGATAACCCCACGTTCCATCATCTTGTTTGGGTGAAGTGTATAAGTATCTACTTAAAAACAATATCATTTCGCTTTCGTCTGGAGATATGTATTCCGCAGCTTCGTTTTTGTTATATTCAGAAAAACGTTTTATGGGTTGCCCCAATTGCCATTTGCCGTCTTTGAATTCAGAAACATACATATCCTCTTGCCACCAATTTTTTCTAAAATCCATGTCTTGTACATAGTATAATTTTTTCATGTCGTAACTTAATATTGGAGCGTAATTGTTTTGGTAAATTGGAGAATTTATTTCGGGTGGCAACTGAGTTTCATTTATAAATTGAGGTGGATTTGGGTCGCTAAGTAGTCCTATTGTTTTGTTAATAAATTTTTGTTGATTAGGGAAAAGCGGTTGATATTTTTGTAGAATATCTACAGCCTTAGAATATTCTCTTTTTTCTATATATGGTTTATAAAGTGTCTTTAAAGCTAAAAAAGCAATTAATCTTGGTGCGAAATTTTCTATAAATTTGGATAGTTTAGCTTCATTATATTTTTTTCTAAAAAAAATAGAGTCTTTAACTACTGCGTTGTTTATTTCGTAACAAATCATTGTATCTCGTGGTGATATATTGTATTTTAAATTGTGTTTTATAGTTTCTTTTAAATAAAAATTTTTTTGTTTTTCGGTATAATCTACGTAGTACGATTCGTCGAACATTTTTCTAAAAAGATTCATTTGGTTTGGGTATCCTGTATAATTAAAACAAAAATCGAACATTTCTTGTTGAATTTTTGTTTTTGCAACTTTGGCGGAGTCTGCATAAGGATGATTTGGTAAATTGGATATTGAATCTAAATCGTTAAATTTAATCATTCTTCGGGCTATATTGTAAGCGTTTTTATAAGCAAGCATGTAGCAAAAAGTATCTACTTCTGCTACCATTTTGGGATATATTTTTTTGAATTTATCCCTAAATTTATCTATATATGACGAATAATACGAATGTTGTTTTATTGTGTCAAGCATCGATTGAGCTACTACAAGCATCATTGAATCTGCCATATTGGGAGTGATGTTGTAACTTAATTTTATTTTATCTTTTGTTTTGGAATCAAGACGTGCAAATTTTTCTTTGCTTTTTTGAAAATTGTCAAAAGATTTCAAGACATCTCTTTTTTCAAAATCTTGCAAAAAGTATATTTCGCCAATTTTGTAATAAGCAACAGGGACATCTACGGATTTTTTTATAGCAGAATTGAGATCAATGATGGCTTCTTCGTATTCCATATCGTCTATTTTTGCTATTTCTTTTTTTAGTTTTTGCGCCATGGCGTTTTGTAATAGTAGCGCAAAAAAACAAATTGCGAATAGTTTTTTCATTTTTTTTAAAGTTTTATGTTTGTAAAATGTTTTTTGATGATTGTAAAATAAAAACAACGGACTAAACATATTTATTGTTAAATCCGTTGTAAAAAATTATTGTGTTAAATTTATTTTTTTCAAGTAAAATAACTTAAACCTAAAACCAATTTCGTTTTTTTGATAGAAGAAATCCCCCCGCCGACATCAACACCGACAATATTAATATGCCAATGAATGCAAACCTATGTTCCTCAAAACCGTTTGGAACGTTCATTCCAAAGAAACTTGCTATTAAAGTAGGAATCATGAGTATTATTGATACAGATGTCATTTGTTTCATTACAACGTTAAGGTTATTAGAAATAACGCTTGCAAAAGTATCCATCATTCCACTTTGTATGTTGCTATAAATCTGCGCCATCTCAATAGCTTGTTTGGTTTCTATTATGGCATCTTCTATAAGGTCTTCGTTGGTTTCGCTAAAAACTGTTCGCTTACTATTTTTAAATTTTGCCAACACCATCTCATTAGATTTTAGAGCTGTGATAAAAAACACAAGACATTTTTCAAGTTTTAACATTTTGTTGAGTTCCTTGTTACGAATTGATTTTTCAATTTCTTTTTCTATTAAAGAGGTGTGTTGGTTTATCTGTCTAAGATAATACATAAAAGAATTTGCACTGCGAATAAATAGTTTTAGCGCAAAGTTTATAACATCATAAACTGGCTGATTAGAGTTTCTATAAACCGATGGTTGCATTATTGGTAACACATTGTTTGGAACTGCACAAATGGTTACAGTATAATCTTCCATCATAAAAATCCCTAATGGTATTGTGTAATAGTTCATGCCCGTTATTGAGCCTTCTACGGGGATACGCATTATAAGCATGCTCCAATCATCATCCACTTCGTAACGTGGGAGCTCATCGTTGTCGAGTATGTCTTGAATTACTTCCTGCGGCACATGAAAATCGTGTTGCAGAGCCATTACTTCGTCACTATCGGGTTGTACGCAATGTACCCAACAGCCTTTTTCTATTTGGGAGAGTTTTTCTGCACCCAAAAAGCTTCTGTAAATCTGTATCATTTCTACTTAACCGATTTTAGAATTTAGAACATAGAACATATTGCTCTAAATTCTAAATTCAATTATTCAAAACTATGATTGCCAGGGTCGTCGTCCATATAAACTTTATTTGTTTAATTATATTAGCGGAGTTTTTGTACACCGACTTTTATTTTTTGCAAAAGTAGTAAAAAATAATATTAAAACAAGAAATTTTTTAAGTAATTTTTTCAAAAAAATTGCTTAAAGTTGTATCCCTATTTATGATTATTTTTTTGAAAAAAAATCCCTATTTTATGTTATTTTTTGGTATTTATTTCTTAGTAATTTTGCGTGCATTTTTGGAGAATTTTCAATTTGAAAGCATTTATTTATAATAAAATTGGATTATTGATTAAAATTAAAAAAAATGAGAAAAAATTTATTATTTTGCCTTATTGCGACATTTCTATTTTCTTTTGTCGCATGTGATGACAATGATGACACCGTAACACCAGATACTACGGTTAGTTCAGACACAACATCAACAGAAAACATTGTAACTACAGATACTACGGTTAGTGTTGATGTTACAAAATTTTACGTTGTTTTCGACAATATTAAAGATTCAGTAGCAGTTGATTCTGCAACGGGTTTTAAAAGTATTGAGTTGCCATTTGATATTAATGATTACAAAATCATTAATACAACAATCAACGGAGAAAGTGTTTCGGAAAAAGAACTTTTTGAAACTGTGGTTACATCTCGTTTGGAAGTTAAATTTACTACATTAAAAATTGTTAAACAGCCAACGTTAGAGCAATTGCAAGCAAGCAACTATACTGCAGGTTTTGGTGGGTCTTATTTTGATTTTAAAAACATGAAATATTATGACCTTGATAATTCTGATGCTAATAAATATACGTTTGTTTCTAACATAAGTTTTGACCAAGAAAATGTAATTATTTCATTTGAAAGTCAATGGGCTTCTTGTAATTATCCATTATATTTTGTAGGTGATGAACTTTACCGTCGTACAAATCTATATAAAAAGGCAGAGGGCGAAGACGAAACTTCTTTTTTTGGCAAATATGTAAATGCTAAAGATAAAGACGATGTAATCGAAATAAAAGAAAATGGCGTTTGGAATGAAACAACGTGGGAAATAAAAGATAATTATATCATTTATGTTGATGATTTCTATGATTATTATTTTGATGGGAAAAATATCCTTACTTTGCGTAACTATTTTACAAAAACAAGTGATTCAGCACCCTCAATTGACGGAACATCTAAATAACAATTATTGAAAAAAAAATTAAGGCTATCTCATCTTTTGGGATAGCTTTTTTTTTGCTATTTACATTTTTTTTTGTAATTTAACAAAACATACAATATCTTTGCATAAAGAATACAATGTCAATTTGATTGCATCATGGAAAAAGATTATCTTGTACGTTTTGACTTTGCCATAAAAAAACTTTTGAGGAACAAAGCTAACTTTGCAATCCTTGAAGGTTTTATTGAGGTTTTTTTGGGGAAAAAGTGTAAAATCCAAGAAATCCTCGAAAGCGAGAGCAATCAAGATTTTTCGGACGACAAGTTCAACCGTGTTGACATCAAAGCAAAGGATATCAACGGAGAAATCTTCATTGTTGAAGTTCAAACTACACGTTACACATACTACCTTGAACGCATACTCTATGGCGTATCTAAAGCCATTACCGAACAAATTGGCAACGGTAAACGTTACGGTGTAATAAAACAGGTTTATTCCATTTCGATAGTTTATTACGACCTTGGCGAGGGCGATGATTATTTCTACGAGTGCAAATCTGATTTAATTGGTGTACATACCCACAATCCACTTCAACTTAGTCGTCGAGAAGAACTCACGGTTGAACAAATAATGCAAATAAAAGAAAAAACTGGTAAAGAACAGAAATATACATACAAAAAAATAACTTCGGGCGACATTTTCCCACGTTATTTTCTGATACGCATCAACGCATTTCGCAAGGTTGTTGCTGACGCTATGGACGAATGGATGGATTTTTTAAAAAACAACAGCATCAAACCCGACACATCAGTTCCAGGTCTTAAAGAAGCAAAAGAGCAGTTGAGGTATTCCAAAATGACAGATGAGGAGCGTTACAACTACGACCGCCACATAGAATCATTGTCAAATGAGGAGGAAGCCATTTGTGAGGCAAGAATTGAAGGTCAGGAGGAAGGGGAAGCAAAAGGACTTGCCAAAGGACTTGCTAAAGGACTTGCCAAAGGTCGTGAGGAAGGTCGTGAGGAAGGTCGTGTGGAAGGTGTGAAACAAGAAAAAATTGCTATTGCTCGTGCTATGAAACAGCACGGTGATGATATTGATTATATCGCCGCAATCACTGGTTTAACTCTCAATGAAATCTCAAAATTATAAATTTAGCTTGTTTGTACTTTTTTATTTATAGTTTTAAAATGCAGTAGGAAATTTGCAAAAAAAATGATAAATATTTCGTATTTAAAACCTAAATATTTACTTTTGCAACGCTCAATTACAATAAATCGTTTTTGAGGTAAAAAATATTTGTAAAAAAGGAAAATGGATTTAACAGAATTAACTGCAATATCGCCTGTTGACGGCCGTTACCGTAACAAAGTTGACGAACTTGCCGAATATTTTTCGGAATTTGGGTTAATAAAATACCGCGTTATGGTTGAGGTAGAATATTTTATAGCATTATGCGAATTACCATTGCCTCAACTTGCCAAAATAGATAAAAATATTTTTAAAAGTTTACGAAAAGTTTATCGTCGTTTTGAACCAAAAGACGCGTTGCGTATTAAGGAGATAGAAAAAACAACAAATCACGATGTCAAAGCCGTTGAATATTTTTTACGTGAAATATTTGATAATCTTGACATTGCGCAGTATAAGTCTTTCATCCACTTTGGTTTAACATCACAAGACATCAATAATACAGCCATACCATACGCATTGCAAGCAGCGATAACCAATGTTTATTATCCGTTATTGGATAATTTAACGTTACAACTTTATCATCGTGCAGGAGAATGGGCAGATGTACCCATGTTGGCTCGCACTCATGGTCAACCAGCAAGCCCTACACGCCTTGGAAAAGAAATAGAGGTTTATGTAGAAAGGCTTCATACGCAGTTAGGATTGCTTAGATTGGTGCCATATTCAGCAAAGTTTGGTGGAGCTACAGGTAATTTTAATGCTCATAACGTTGCATATCCAAATATCAATTGGACAAATTTTGCTAATTCGTTTGTAAACCACGTTCTTGGGTTAGAAAGAAGTCAAGTTACGACGCAAATTGAGCATTACGACAATTTTGCAGCATTTTGCGATGGTCTAAAACGTATAAATACCATTTTAATAGACCTTTGTAGAGATTTTTGGATGTATATTTCTATGGAATATTTCAAACAAAAACTCAAAGCAGGCGAAGTTGGCTCATCTGCAATGCCACATAAAGTAAATCCAATTGATTTTGAAAATGCAGAAGGTAATCTTGGTATTGCAAATGCTATACTTCAACATTTATCGATGAAACTTCCTATTTCCAGACTTCAACGCGATTTAACAGATAGCACTGTGCTTAGAAATGTAGGTGTGCCAATTGCTCATACAATTATTGCAGTTAAATCGTTATTAAAAGGTCTCGATAAACTTATACTTCATAAAGAATCTATTGACGAAGATTTGGAAAACAATTGGGCTGTTGTGGCCGAGGCTATACAAACTATTTTGCGACGCGAATGTGTTCCCAACGCATACGAAAAACTTAAAGATCTTACTCGTGTTAATAAAAAAATAACCGCCGACGACATTAAAAATTTTATATCTACACTCGATGTAAGCGATTCTGTAAAACAGGAAATGTATAAAATTTCTCCGTTTACATACACAGGAATTTAAAAAACTACTGCTCGAATAAAATAGATTATTCAAGTTTAAATTGAGTTAAGTTAGAAATTTGAAACTTTTTGGCTTTCAAATTTCTAACTTTTTTAGTTAATAAAAAGATTATTCTTTTGAGGGATTATGAATACAAATTTTAAAATTATATCAACTTTTTTGTTACTAATTTTTAGCATTACAACAAACGGACAACAACTTAAAATTGCTCTTATGAAATATTCTGGCGGTGGCGATTGGTATGCTAATCCAACATCGCTTCCAAACCTTGTGGATTTTTGTAACAAAAACCTAAAAACCAATATATCAAAGGATATACCTGTTGTAGAGCCGTCAAGTGCCGAAATATTTAATTTTCCATTTGTTCATGCCACTGGTCATGGCAATATAGTGTTTTCGTCGTCTGACGTTGAAAACCTACGTCGATACCTTTTGGCGGGTGGATTTTTTCATTTTGATGATAATTATGGAACAAAGGAATTTGTTTTTCGAGAGATGAAAAAAGTTTTTCCAGAAAACGAAATTATAGAATTGCCTGTTAATTTTCCCATTTTTAATCAAAAATATAGTTTTCCATACGGATTACCAAAAATTCATGAACACGACAATCATAATCCAATTGCATACGGCATAATGGTTGAAGGACGTTTGGTTTTTCTTTACACTTGGGAAACCGACCTTGGTGATGGTTGGGAAGATATCGACGTGCATAACGATACTCAAGAAAAACATATCGAGGCATTAAAAATGGGTGCAAATATTATTCAATATGTTTTTAATCATAACTAATTTTTGATAGTAAAAGTGGAAAACTACATTATATAAAATGTAATAATTCATCAAAAGTTTTAAATAAATGTTTCAATTTTGTTGCCCAAAACAAACATCAATTTCATGAAAAAAATTATAAAAGAATATCCTGCCGATGCGGAAGAATTGTTGCCATTGGTTGATACCGAAGGAAATGTAATAGGTAAAGCGTTGCGAAGTGAATGCCATCGCAACAAAAAACTTATTCATCCTGTTGTACACGTGCATGTGTATGATAATCAAGGACGGATTTTTTTGCAAAAACGTTCAAAAAACAAAAAAATACAACCAAACAAATGGGATACTTCTGTTGGTGGGCATATTGCATTTGGCGAAAATATTGAAACAGCTCTTAGTCGTGAGGCATGGGAAGAGGCTGGAATTGTAAATGGTGTTTTTGAAATGATAACCAAATATCTTTGGCAGTCGGATGTTGAAACCGAAATGGTTTATGTTTATAAATGCCTTTACCTAAAACCAAAAATTATTGCTATTGGCGAAATAGACGATGGGCGTTTTTGGTTAAAAAGTGAAATTTTCGATAATATCGGAAAAAATGTTTTTACGCCAATGTTTGAACAAGAGTTTGTAAAAATTGAAAAATATATTTAACTAAATTTAAAAATGAATTTTAGTAAAATAAAAGTTCTTAAAGATAAGGTTTTGTCTGGTGGTAGCGTTACTTACGAAGAAACTGTTCAACTTGCCTTAACAGAAAATATTGAAGACCTTTATTATAGTGCAAATCAAATACGTGCAAAATTTCGTGGTGATAAGTTTGAAATGTGCAGTATTATTAATGCAAAATCAGGCAAATGTGGCGAGGATTGTAAATGGTGCTCACAGTCGATATTTTCAAAGTCGAAGATAACTGAATATGAGCATTTTTCAAAAGAAGAGGCTGTAAAAATTGCCGTTTCAAATCGCAACAAGGGTGTGGAACGTATATCGCTCGTTACAAGTGGACGTAAACTCAATGAAAGGCAATTGCAAGAAATGATTGATATTTACGATGCAATACACAAAGCATGTGATATAAAACTTTGTGCTTCAATGGGTTTGCTAACATTAGACCAACTTTTAAAACTTAAACAAGCTGGTCTTTCGCGTTATCATTGCAACCTTGAAACTGCTCCTTCTTATTTTGCGCAATTGTGTTCTACTCATAAGTTTGAACAAAAAATTCAAACCCTCGAGGCTGCAAAACAAGCTGGCCTTCAAATTTGTTCTGGCGGTATAATTGGTATGGGCGAAACTATGGAGCAACGTGTAGAACTTGCTTTTGAATTAAAAAGAATTGGTTCTAAGTCTATTCCTATCAATATTCTTAATCCTATAAAAGGAACACCACTTGAAAATCAACCACCAATTGGTAGTCAAGAAGTTTTAACCACCATTGCCATATTTAGGTTTGTAAATCCTGATGCCGACATTAGATTTGCTGGTGGCAGAAATATGATAAAAATTATTGAAAGTGAAGCCTTGCGAACTGGTATTAATGCTTCAATTGTTGGCGACATGCTTACAACGGCTGGTTCTTGCGGAATAGACGAGGATAAGAAAAAATTTCAAAACGAAGGTTTTAGAGTTTAATGTTATCAAAAAAATACTTATGTGTCTTGATTAAAAATCTTGCACATAAGTATTTTAAATTCAATATTTTAAACTATTTCTTTTCAATTACGCTTATTTTGTCTGCTAATTTACGTGCTTGATTTTTAAGTGTTTCAGGGTCATCTTCGATTGTTCCCCATTTTAAAACAACAGCCATACGACGTTTGCTATGAGTTTGTGGTTTTCCAAAAATTCTGATGTCGGCGGTGCTATCGTTTAAAACATCTTCAACGCCAGTATAATCGGGTGTTAAAATTTCTTTTTCTGGTGCAAGTACAACTGCTGATGCGCCTGCACGTAGAAGTTTAATTTCTGGTATTGGCAAATGTAAAACAGCACGTGCATGAAGTTCAAATTCGTTAAGATTGAGTGTGTTAGCAAGTGTAACCATTCCCGTGTCGTGTGGGCGTGGCGAAAGTTCTGAAAAAACTGCACCATCGCTACAAATAAAAAATTCAACGCCAAAAATACCCGCACCTCCAAGCGAATCGGTTATCTTTTTTGCCATCTCTTGCGCTTGAATCAAAAATTCTGGATTCATTTTGGCAGGTTGCCAACTTTCACGGTAGTCGCCATCTTGTTGACGGTGTGTTATTGGAGGGCAAAAAAGGGTAGGGGCATTGTGTTGTTTTACAGTGAGTAATGTTATTTCGTAGTCGAATTTTACAAATCCTTCAACAATTACTTCTGTTGAATCGCCACGTCCGCTTTTTGCAAAATTCCATGCTTTTTCTAATCCTGTTGTATCTTTTACCACCGATTGCCCTTTGCCACTTGACGACATTAGCGGCTTAATTACGCATGGAAAACCGATTTTTGCAGCGGCATCTTTCAATGTTTCAAAACTATCGGCATAGAGATATGGTGCAGTTCTAAGCCCAAGTTCTTTGGCTGCCAATTCTCGAATGGCTCGTCTATTCATTGTAAAGTTGGCTGCTTTTGCCGATGGAACAACTTGAATACCTTGTTTTTCGTAATCGTAAAAACGTTCAGTGCGAATGGCTTCAATTTCGGGAACTATTATATCGGGATGGTGTTTTTCTACAATTTCGTCAAGTTGATGACCATCAAGCATGTTTATTGTTTCGCGGCTGTCGGAAACTTGCATTGCGGGGGCATTGTTGTAGTTGTCAACTGCTATTAAAGTACAACCAAGCCTTTTAACCGCTATGGCAAACTCTTTTCCAAGTTCTCCACTGCCAAGTAGAAGTATTTTTTTTGTCATAATTATATAATGTGTGTTGGTTTGTTTATTATTCAATTTTTTATTTCAAAGCTCCATCGGTGTTTTTGAGGTTTTTGTAACTTTTTAGGTCGCAATGAACCGATGCAAATGGCATATTTACTCGTATTTTTATGGGTACATAATTTCCATCGTTGCTAAACCATGCTTCCATATCTTCCTCTTTTTTAAACATTGATAAATTTTCGTCGAGTACTGGTACAAATTTTAAACATTCAATTTTACCAAATTTTGTTTTAACTATTTCGGTTTTTTTGTATCTTAACATTACTTTATAAAGTTTTTCGTTAAGCCAAGTGTATAAAGACAGTGTTTCGTTTTTGGTAAATTTTTGGTCGAAAACAAATTTTCGTGCAAAATAAAACGCCGAAACAAGGTCGAGACAATTGGCAGGAACATCGTGGCGACCGCTTTTGAGGCTATAAACAGCGTTGCTATCGCGGTTGAAAAGTTCTTCGTTGTATCTTTTATAACGGTTTTCTGTTACATTGCGTATTGATTTTATTGGATAGCCAGTTGTCATATCAAAATAACTTTCATAAATATCGTAAATAGTGGCAAATTTTCCAACCATTCCTGTGGTATAGGCAATTGCTTTGGCATGAAACAAGTATCCATAGCCCACTTCGGCAAGACCGATAGTAAGTTTTGCTTCGCCACCTTTTACAACGCCGTATTTTAGTTCATAAATTAATTCTTCACCAGGCTGAAATGCTGTATTTACCTTTATTTCTGGTTTTTCTGTGTTATCTTGGGCGTTGACTATGTCTATTATAAAAAAAAATAATAGCGTTAAGATAATCTTCTGCATTGATTTTTTTGTTGCAAAGTTATTTTTCTTTTTTTGTGTTGTATAATATTTTTAGAAAAAAACTTTTGCTAAAGGATTTATTTTTATATTTGCCGTTAGAAAAAATAATAATACTAAGAAAACTATTAGAGTATGTATAGAATTGTTGATTTTTTGTCAATTTTTGTATTTGCTGTTTTATATATAACCATTTCTGGATGCAACGGTTTTCCTGCGTCAAGCAAAGTTAGCGAAGGCAAAATTACATACGGCATAGAATTTTTCAACTCCGAAGATAATGTTCTTGTACCACTTTTGCCCCAAAAAATAGAAATGAAATTCAAGAATAACAATTCTATTATCGTTATTAACGGTTTTATGGGTACATTTAGCCTTAATTATGTTACACTGTTGAAAAAAAACAAGAGTTATTCTATGCTTAGGGTTTTTGATAAAAAATTTATTTATAACGGTGATACATCTTCGTTATCTTTTGGATATTCAAATATGAAAAATGTACGCATAGAAAAAACCAACGACACAGCAACCATTGCGGGTTACTTGTGTCATAAGGCATTGGCATATTGTCCAGATGTTTCGCAAAATCCTTTTGAACTTTTTTATACCAACGATATTAGAATTAATCGTCCTAATGTTAATAATCCGTTTAAAGATTTAGACGGTGTTTTGCTTGGTTTTCAGGTAATTTTGTGTGGCATAAATATGAAATTTACTGCCTTAGATGTTGTTAGCGAAAAAATCAACGATAGTATTTTTGAAGTTCCCGAGGGTTACACTCCAATTTCTTGCGCCGAGATGGAAGATATGATAAATCAATATAATTAGTTTTGTGAAATTTATCTTTAACTAAAGATTTATTTTTTTACAAATATTGGTTCTTAAAAATTTACGAGTATTTTGTGTTTTATGAATTTATAGATATTCGTTGCAAAACATGAAGTTATTAAAAAACGTAATCAATCTCTAAAACTGCAAATTTACATTTTATAAATTGCCATTATACTACTTGCATCAAACTTTCAATTTGTTTTAAATTATTACTTTTGCAACGAAAAATTTAAAACATTATAATAATGAAAGGAATAAATTTTAAACTTTTGGCGGCTGGTTGCGCATTTGCTTTTGCATCATGCGGAGGTGGCAATTCAAACCAAAGTGAATCTGGTCGTGATGCCAACGGAAATCTTGTTGGCGAAATAACAATTTCAGGTGCGTTTGCGCTTTATCCATTGGCAGTAAAATGGACTCAAGAGTTTCAGCAAAAAAATCCTGGTGTTAAAATAGACATTTCGGCTGGTGGCGCAGGAAAAGGTATGACTGATGCCTTGGCAGGACTTGCAGATTTTGGTATGGTTTCTCGCGAACTTGCACAGAGCGAAATTGATAAAGGTGGTTTAGGTTTTGCTGTTGCAAAAGATGCTGTTGTAACTACACTTAACGCTGAAAATCCTGATGTTGAAGATATTTTGCGCACAGGTATTACCAAAGAAAAGGCTACAAAATTATGGATAACACAAGAAATAAAAACTTGGGGCGATTTTACAGGCACCCAATCACAAAATGCTGTTCATGTTTATAACCGTTCTGATGCTTGTGGTGCTGCTGAAACATTTGCACTATGGTTTGGGAAAAAGCAAGAAGATCTTAACGGAACAAGTATTTTTGGAGATCCGGGTGTTGCAAAGGCTGTTCAAGACGATAAACTCGGAATTGGTTTCAACAATGTCGGTTATGCTTACGACGAAACCACTGGAAAACCTCATACTGGACTTGTTGTTGTTCCAATTGACCTAAACAACGATGGTCAAATTAGTGATGACGAAAAATTTTACGAACAAAAAGATTCTATTGTTGCAGCAATAGCCGATGGACGTTATCCGTCGCCACCTGCAAGAGATTTGTATCTTGTGTCTAAAGGTGTTCCTCAAAACCCCGCTGCAAAAGAATTTTTGATTTATGTTCTTACAGAGGGTCAAAAACTTAATCTTGAAAGTGGTTACACTGGAATTGCTCCTCAAAAAATTCAAAAAAGCCTTGATATGCTCAAGTAGATAAAAAACAACGGAAAATGTATTTTAAATTATTGCAATATATTTTCCGTTTTTTTTATTAATATTATAAAAAAATATTCTTTTAAATTGTAACACAAGATATTTCTAACTTTATATTCTTGTGTGTTTTACAAAAAAAGCTAAATTATTTCAAAAAAGAAAAATCATGACTTCGCGGTTTAGAACATACAAAGATTTGGCTATGGGTGGAACAATGCAATTTTTTTTATGGCTTTGTATTTTGCCTGCAGTAGGAATTGCGGTAGGATTGTTTCTCAAATCATTACCAGTTTTAAGCGAACATTCTGTTAGCGATTTATTATTTTCATCAGAATGGAAACCAATAAAAGGAAAATTTGGATTTTTACCTTTTATAATAAGCACTCTTGGTGTAACGCTTACAGCGGTGGTGTTGGCGTTTCCTATTTCGCTTTTTTCATCAGTTTTTCTCACCGAATACGCCCGTCCTTATCTAAAAAAGTATGTCTTTCCGTTTCTTGATATACTTGCAGCTCTGCCGAGCGTAATTTATGGCGTTTGGGGAACGTTGGTGATTGTTCCGTTTATATCCAAGCATATTGCACCATATTTTGTAGATTTTTCGGCAGGATATACAATGCTTGCAGGAGGCATTGTGTTGGGCGTTTCCATTATACCGTTGCTTACAAGCCTTTTAATGGAGATTTTTTCAACAGTTTCCAACGATTTGCGAATTGCTTCGCTTGCATTAGGGGCAACACGTTGGCAAACAGCCAAAAAAGTAATTTTTAGAAAAACATTTCCAGGAATAGTAGCTGCCACAGTACTAAGTATTTCGCGTGCTATGGGCGAAACCATTGCAGTTTTGATGGTTTGTGGCAATAGTCCAATTGTACCACACTCGTTGCTCGATGCTTGCTACCCATTGCCAGCTCTGATTTGCAACAACTATGGAGAAATGCTTTCGATGCCAAACTATGAGGCTGCTCTTATGTTTGCGGCATTGTTGCTATTTCTGGTTGTTATTATTTTTAACCTTATTTCGAGGTTGATTTTGCGTAAGTTTAACAGTTAAAATTATCCATAATTATGCGAAAAAATAAAATTAGACGGTTTAGATATTTTGAAGAAAAATTTTTCAAAGTATTGATGATTATATCGCTTATAGCTATTCCATTGTTAACCTTAAGCATGATAACAACAATATTTATTCGAGGTCATAAAGTTTTAACATGGGAAATGGTATCGTCGTTACCAGGCGGAGGTTTTTATATCGGAAAAGAAGGTGGTTTTCTCAACGCTATTGTCGGTTCTATTTACATTACAGGCGCATCAGCATTGTTGGGGCTGTTGGTAAGCATTCCTGTGGTATTTTACATTAATATTTGGCTAAAAGAAACCTCTCGTTTTGCAAAATGGGTTCGCACAATATTTGATGTACTTTTTGGCGTTCCTTCAATAGTTTATGGTGCTTTTGGATTTACAATAATGATTTACTTTGGATTAAAAGCATCGCTTGGAGGAGGAATAATAGCCATAACGTTGTTGATAATTCCAATTTTTATAAGGTCGATGGACGAAGTAGCAGTTCGTGTTCCAAAAGATATTCTTACAGCAGCCTACTCATTAGGAGCTACAAAAACCGAAGTAATGTTTGTGGTTTTGCGACAAATAGCACCCGGCATTGCCACCGCAACACTTTTAAGTATTGGTCGCGCAATTGGTGATGCCGCTGCAGTTATGTTTACGGCTGGTTTTTCGGATAATATTCCAACATCGTTTTCGCAAGCAGCTGCTACATTACCACTTAGTATTTTTTTCCAACTTGGAGCTCCTCAAGCTGCGGTTCAAGATAGAGCCTATGCGGCTGCTGTTGTTCTTACTGTTATAGTGCTTGTTCTTAGTATTTCTGGCAGAATTATAAGTTCAAAATTTTCTAAACACAAAGTGTAAATTATTGTTTGAGTGATATTGCTTGTTGAATTTTTTCGGAAAGCACACGTCAATTTTATTTGAATCGACATCAATGTGGGCAGGCACATAGACACGCCCCTACAAAATATGTTGATATTCAATATTATAAATATGAGTTGGAGAAAAGACAGCAACGCCGCCTTTTCTCCAACTCATATAATCCCCACCCCAAAATAGAATGATGTGTGTAGGGGCGGATTTGCGTGTCCGCCCGATTAAATGAAATTGACGTGCGGAAAGCACGGATTAAATAGATAATTAATTGGCTAAACTAAGTATCGCAAAAACTGAAATTTTGGCAATTAACCAATCTGATTTAATATTCTGTGCATTCCGTATTTTTTTTTGTTAATTATAACCAAATGAAATTGAATCACAAAAAGTGGATTTTTGCATTTTAATATATGAAAAATCCCTACGGTAAAAATTATTTTCGTATTTTTATAAATGATAAATTTGCAATGTAAAAAATTAAAGGAGACAGAAAATGGCATCATTATCATTGGCAAGTGCAATAACATTACCAGCATTTTTGGGAGGAAGAAGTTGGAGTGTTTTAAATAGAGCAAAAACATTTTCATTTAGACCAGACGCAAAATTTCCACGTCGTGGCGAGCGTAACCTAATGGCTGTAAAAGATTTTAATCTTTCTATAAACGGTAACAAAATTCTTAAAAACATAAATCTTACTATTCCTGATCGTAAAATTACTTGTATAATAGGGCCTTCTGGTTGTGGTAAGACAACGCTTTTAAAATCGTTTAACAGACTTAATGATGGTGTAGAAGGAATTGAAATGAGCGGTAGTATTTCGCTTGGAAACACCGACATAACAGCAGCCGACAGCATTGCCGTTACAGAAATACGTCGCCGTGTGGGACTTGTATCTCAACGTCCTTGTCCATTACCAATGTCTATTTACGATAATATTGCCTTTGGCTGTCGTATTCATGGAATACGAGGAAAACGCCGTCTTGATCGCATTGTTGAATTTTATCTTCGTGCAGCGGGAATTTGGGACGAGGTAAAAGATCGTTTAAAAGAACCTGCCACAAGTTTATCTGGTGGTCAACAGCAGCGTTTGTGTTTGGCGCGTTGTCTTGCTGTTGAACCAGAATATATGCTTGCCGATGAAGCTACAAGCGCACTCGATCCTGTTTCTTCAAGAATTGTTGAAGATCTTTTTATTAAGCTTAAACAACAATATTCAATTATAATGGTTACGCATACCCTGCCGCAAGCCAAACGAATTGCCGACCACGTTATTTTTATGTATCTTGGTGAGGTTATCGAACAAGGTGATGCTAAGCAGATTTTTGAAAATCCGCAACAAGAACTTACAAAAAGGTATCTTGCAGGGGCATTCAGTTAATCTAATTTTTTTTTATGCAACAGTTTTGGACGAAATCTTATTTGGTTTCGTCTTTTTTTTGGTAGATAAACAAACTAAAGGGGAGTTCTAAAAATTAGATTTTTCAAGGCGTATGAAATCAAAAAAGCGCAGTTTACTGATTGTAAATGAGCATTTTGAGATTGAAATACAACGCAGAAAAAGCAATTTTTAGAACCCCGTAAATAATTTTTATAAAAAAGGTTGCAAATAATTGGTAAGTTGACAAAAAGTTTGAAATTTTACAGCACTGAATTTTTAAATCAAAGTTTATGAAAAAATTTATCATGTCTGTAATTTCAACAACAATGCTTGCCGGATGCAGCAATTATGTTCCTCAATTTGGTGTGGACAGCGATGATGCTGTAATCAATGCCATGACAGCCGAAGAAAAAGCACTTTTACTTATTGGCACTGGTATGGAAGGCAACGATGGTAATTCTGCAGCCGTTGGCGTAACCGAAAAAATTATTCCCGGTGCTGCAGGTACAACTCACGGTATAGAGCGACTCGGTATACCAGAAATTGTTTTGGCTGATGGTCCAGCTGGTTTGAGAATTAAACCAATAAGACGCGACACCGAAAAAACATTTTATTGCACGGCTTTCCCAGTGGCCACTGTGCTTTCGTCAACATGGAATACGCAACTTGTTGAAAATGTGGGAAATGCAATGGGAAATGAGGTTCATGAATATGGTGTAGATGTAATTCTTGGACCTGGTGTTAACATTCATCGCAATCCATTGTGTGGGCGCAACTACGAATATTATAGCGAAGATCCAGTTTTGGCAGGAAAAACTGCTGCTGCAATTATTCGTGGTATAGAAAAAAACGATGTCGGCACATCAATAAAACATTTTGCTGCTAACAACCAAGAAACTGCGCGCACAAACACCGACAGCCGTGTTAGCATGAGGGCATTGCGCGAAATTTATCTCAAACCTTTTGAAATTGCTATCAAAGAAGCCAATCCCCGAACTGTAATGACTTCGTACAACTATCTTAATGGTGTTTATACTTCTGAAAATAAGGAACTTAACCAAACCATTTTACGTGATGAATGGAATTTTGGTGGGCTTGTTATGACAGATTGGTTTGCTGGCAAAAACACAATTGCACAAGTTGAAAGCGGAAACGATTTGCTTATGCCTGGTACTGATAGACAATACGAAGATATTATTAATGCATTGAAAAACAAAACAATAGACGAAAATGCTGTTAATGCTAATATAAAACGTATTTTTGAACTTATTCGCAAGTCGCCAAGATACAAAGGTTACAAATTTTCTAACAATCCAGATTTAAAATCGCATGCTCAAATAACTCGTCAAGCTGCTTGCGAGGGTACTGTGTTGCTTAAAAATGCTGGTGGTGCGTTACCTTTTTCAAAACAAAAAAACATTGCAGTGTTTGGCATTGTATCATACGATTTTATTTCGGGTGGAATTGGTTCTGGCGATGTTAACGAAGAATACACCGTATCGCTAACCGAAGGATTGAGAAATGCAGGGTTAAATCCAGATAAAAATTTGGAAACCAAATATTTAGCCGAATTAGAAAAACAATATTCCGACTATAAAAAAACTCCAGAAGCCAAAGATTCAATGGTATTTAAATACAAACCATACGACATAGAAATTTCGGAAAACGATATAAAAAATTATGCAAAAACTTCTGATGCTGCTGTTATTACTTTTGGACGTTGCGCTGGTGAGTTTAAAGATCGTAGAATTTCGGATTTTAAATTGTCAGAAACAGAAAAAACTCTTTTAACTCGTGTTTGTAAGGCGTTTAAAGCAGTTGGAAAAAAGACCATAGTTATACTCAACATTGCAGGCGTAGTTGAAACTGCAAGTTGGCGCGACTTACCTGATGCCATTATATTGCCATGGCTCGGTGGTCAAGAAGGAGGAAATGCTGTTACAGATATTCTAATGGGTAAGGAAAATCCCTCGGGAAAACTTCCAATGACTTTCCCAATGGATTATTTCGACTTGCCGTCTGCAAAAAATTTCCCGTATGATTTTGAACCGACACCATATACGCTTTTTGGTAGCAAAGATTCTATTTATGGTATGGATAATCGTCAAAAGATTGAAAATCTTGATTTTACAAATTATATCGAAGATGTTTTTGTAGGTTATAGATATTTTACAACCGTAAACCAAAAAACAGCATACCCATTTGGTTTTGGACTTTCATATACTAATTTTGAATTTTCTAATTTTGTAGTTGAGCGTAAAGACGAAGGATTTAGTGTAAAGGTTAATATTAAAAATGTTGGGAAAATGGCAGGCAAAGAAGTTGCGCAAATTTATGTTTCTGCCCCTCAGATTGCCGATTATAAAAAACCAAATTATGAACTAAAAGCATTTGCAAAAACTAATCTTTTGCAGCCAGGAGAACAACAAACCTTAACTTTTGAAGTGTCAGATTATAGTTTGGCATCTTTCAACGAAAAAACTTCTTCGTGGCAAACCGATGCTGGAAAATATGTTTTCTTTGTTGGCAATTCTTCAGAAAATTTATTACTAAAATCAGAAACAGAAGTTTCTAACCAACTTGTAATCAAAACCTCTGATGTGTTAAAACAAAAAGTAGAATTTGAAAAACTTATAAAATAAATTTTTGATTTTTTTAAAGACCTGCGGCAAAATGTAGCAGGTCTTTTTTTTAATAACTTTATCGAAAGAACAACAAAATATGTGTTTTTTTTTCTATTTTTGCGGCAAAATAATTAAAGCATAATGTCTAAATCGTTAAAGTTTTTAGTATTTACACTATTGTTTTTATTTTTTTGTGTATCAAATGTTTATGGAGCTAATCAAAGCTCATCGATTTCTTGGTTTCCTCTTGTAGCAGGAACACTCGGTGGTCTTGCTTTTTTCTTATATGGCGTAGATTTGATGAGCAACGGAATGAAAAGTTCTCTTGGCGAAAATATACGTGTTATACTTACCAAACTTAGCAAAAATAGATTTTCAGGATTATTTACGGGAATATTGGTTACTTGCATCACACAAAGCACAGGAGCTACGGCTGTTATGTTAATTAGTTTTGTGGAGAGCGGTTTGATGCAGTTTTCGCAAACAGTGGCGGTGGTGCTTGGCGCAAACATCGGTTCCACTATTACATCGCAAGTAATTGCTTTCGACATAGCAGGTTATGCTATTGTGCCAGTGGCAGTTGGTTATTTGATGAAAATGATTGGAATAAACGATAAATTTCGTGATGCTGGCACTGCCATTCTTGGATTTGGACTTGTTTTTTATGGTATGAAAATTCTTGGAGAATCGCTCCAACCGTTAAAAGATCTTTCACAATTTGGACATATAATCGCCTCGGCTCGCAATCCTTTTATAGGTGTTTTGGTTGGTACGTTAGCAACTTGTATAATGCAAAGTAGTCCTATGTTTACTGGTATTCTTATGGTTTTTGCAAAACAGGGACTTGTTGGAATAGAAGATTCTTTCTATCTTATAATTGGTTCGTGTATTGGTACATCGCTTCTGATAATACTTGCAGCAACGGGAACGTCAACACAAGCAAAACGCACAGCAGCTGGACACGTTTTTGTTAAGGTGGCGGGTGCATTGGTTTTTGTTTGGCTTGCTCCAGGGCTTTCGAGATTTTTAGAATGGATGGGACAAGAATTTTCTTTTGCGCCAGAACGCCAAATTGCTAATATTCACACAGTTTATAATGTTGGAGCTGCATTGATTTTTCTTCCATTTGTAGGCACAATAAATAAATTTATTGAAAAAATAATTCCAGAAAAAAATATCAACGAAAATACTATTCCGCATTTGAGATATATTGATAATAATGTAATAACAATGCCGCACGCAGCCATGGAGTTGGCAATTTCTGAAACATCAACACTTTTAAACCTTACTGGTCGTATGTTTAAATATTCTGTAAGGTCGCTTGTACTTTTTTCGCCAGACGATTCAGAAATAAAAAAAGCCAATAAAGAAATTCTTGACGATTTGGATGTAAAAGAAAATAAGGTTGATTTTATTGAAGACCAAATTCGAAAATATCTTTTAAACGTGGGACGTCGCGATATTCCAGACACAATGACACGTCAGATTTTTGGACTTTTATCTGTACTCGACCAAGCAGAACGTATGGCGGATGTTATACATCGTAGCATAAAACCTCTGTATCAAAAACTTGAGATGGCAGGTATCACTTTTTCTCACGAAGGTCTTTCTGAAATTACAAACTATGCTACACTTATACTCGACGAATTTACTAATCTTAAAATTGCTATTGATAATCGTGATAAATCGTTGATTTCAAAAGTTTTAAGAGCAACAATAAGAATTTCAAAACAATCGGAAGATTTACGAATGACACACATTAAACGTCTTATGGGCGAATCTGCAAATGTTGTGTTAACGCATGAAATTCATACCGAACTAATCGACGATTTGGCCGATATTTCTGCCATTTTAACAATTATAGCTCGAAATTTTGAAAAAGAAATATTTGCAAATGCTTCGTTTAATAGTTTGGTAGATAATTAATTAGCAAAATAATCTAATACATTGAAAAAAACAGAAACCACGAAAATAAATCCATAAAATTTGGCAAGTTATTTCTTTAGCAAAAAAATATGTATATCTTTGCGGAGTAACTTTTTAAATGTAAAGATATGAAAACAAAACTTTTTACAATAGTGTTTTTTGCCATGGTTTGTGTTTTTGGCGCATGCACTACGCCACCACAGGATAAAATCGTTGGAAAATGGAATCTTTCTAAAATAGAAACAGACCAAAAACTTTCTGAAGACGAAAAGTTAGCTTACGATTCATTTATTGAAGAGTTAATAAAATCTACAAGTATAACCTATAATTCTGATTTTAGTTATGAGCAAACCGCGAATGGCAATACTACAAAAGGTAAATGGCAGATTATCAGCGGTTCTGACGATGAATCAACACTAAAGTTGCAAACCACTGATGATAGTGGGCAAAAAGTTACAGTGTCGTTAGAAACTCTTACTGATGATGAAATGGTGCAAGTTTCTGTTGAAGAAGACCCAAACCAAGGTAAAATAACAACAAAAAACTATTTCAAAAAATCAACTAAGTGAAAAGCAAAGTTTTGATTGTTTTTGCCCAAGATGGTAAGAAAAAAGCCGACAACATAGTATCGAAACTTCGTGAAAATCAGTTTGATTGCACTTATGAAACTTCTTCGATGCAAGATATTGGTGTAGCTGTTGTGGTAATGACAAAAGGTATTGATAGCGATGCAACGGCTATAAAAGTTTCTAATTATTGCGACAAAAACCAAATAGCGTTGATTCCGTTTGTGTCGGAAAAGCAAGGCAAATCTCTCACAGCCGATTATTTTCTTAACAATCATCTTTGGATTGACAATATTGAAGTGCCGTTAAATGATTCTGTTGAAGATTTGGTGGATTTAATGAAAAACAACTTTGGAATTTTGGTAACCAAAGGTGGCAAGAAAATTGACAAATTGACACAACAAAAACAAAGTTTAGCCAAAAATATTTCAAAGTCAAAAGCTTCATCTTCTGCTACATCAAGCAATATTTGGAAGGCATTAACCTATATTTTTGGTTTTATAATTGTTATTTTGGTGGCAGTAATTGCATTAAGTCAAGACCATATAGATCAACAACTTCAACAAGCCACAGCAAGCGGAAGTCAATTGCCAGAGCAAAAGCTAAGTACGACGTTGCGAACAAGTGAAAATCCTTTTGTTGGTCATTGGGTTATGGTAGAATACAGCGACAACCAATATAGACCAACAAAAGATGATAGTTTACAATTGCAACAGTCTGTAGCACAAATGATTGGACGATGTCAAATGGTTTTTAATCAAGATAAAACGTTCTCTCGTATTGGATTTGCTGCAAATCCCGAAAAAGGTACTTGGGAATACGACCCTTCGAGTGCATATCTTAAACTTATGCCAACAGGTGGAAAACAATATGATGTGGTGCAAATTCAAGAAATTAAAAACGATAAAATGATACTTGTTGTCAGCGAAAAAGTTGATAATTCGGATATTATAACAAAAATTACCTTTAAGCGTCAGAATTAATATTAAACATGAAACGGATATTTAATTTTTTAGCAATAATTATTGCATTGGGTTGTATTTCTGCTTGTTCTTCAAAAAGTTACAAAGAGAAAATTGTTGGTAAGTGGATTTGCGACAGCCTAACAATTGTTAAGGATTCGGGAGTATTTGAAAAACTTTGTGAATACAATCTTCGCAAACTTGACGAAGAATTAATCGAATTAAAAAACATTGTGGATACCTGTAAAATTGATTCAATTGCAGATTTTTATCGTTCGTTGATTGAAGAAGCCGAGTTAGGACGTAGCCAATTTACTCCACAAAATCTTGAAATTTACATGAAAGAACAACTTGGACAATCTGCGGGTGCATATTTTATTTTTTCTGCCGATGGCAATATAGAATCGGGTGTGGGCAACGAACAAATGGCTGCGGGAACTTGGCGCATGGATGGAGAAAACGCAATTATTATCAACGATGGCGATGGCGATTTAAAAATGGAAATTATTTCGTTATCAGACAAAATGGTTTTGCAGATATTAAATCCAGTTGAAGATCAATTTGATATAAAGGCAAACTTTAATTTTTCAAGACAATGAAAATAAAAAAATTAGCTATTCCTCTGTTATCTGTTTGTTTAGTAGTTTTGTTTTCGTGTTCCAATGGATATGAAGAACAAATCTTAGGAAAATGGGTGTTGGAAAATTACGAATTTCAAAATTTTGATGTCGTATGTAAAAAATTGAGCGAAATTAAAATAGAGCAGATTAATGAACAAGTTTCAATTTTGGACGAAAAAATAAATAAAGAAACAGATGTTGACCTTAGAGAAAATTTGCAAGAACGTCGCCGTCAAATTTCTGAATCAAAAAATAAGTATATTGTAGATTCAGTTAAATTGTTGCTTGATGAACAACGAAAAAATATTGAAGGTAAGGTTTCTTATACATTTAAATCCGATAGTTCGTTTGTTGTACAAGGTGTAAGTAATATAGAAATACCATCGGCAAAATGGAAGGTTATTGGCGATTCACTAATTACTTATGTTGAAGGTCAACCATTTGATATTTACAAAATAGAAAAACTCGAAGGTAATCAAATGGTTATTTCATGCGAAATTTTTGATGGTGGAGTCAATCTCCAAACAAATTTAATAATGAGAAAAAAATAAAATCTTAAAGTTTACAAATTGTATATTTAAAAAAAACTGCACTTTATTTGGTGCAGTTTTTTTATAGATTTTTATAATGTTTAAATTTGATAATCAGGAATATACACATCTGTATTTTGAGGTTTAATGCGTATTTGATTGGTATGATAAACCAATGAACCAGAAGGAACACTCGAAGTAATCCAAACATTTCCTCCGATGATGCTGTCGCTACCAATTACGGTTTTTCCACCCAAAATTGTTGCATTAGAATAAATTATAACATTATCTTCCACAGTTGGATGTCGTTTAGTGGCAGCAAGTTCTTTTTTTACTTGCAATGCTCCAAGTGTAACACCTTGATATATTTTTACATTGTTTTTTATAATACATGTTTCGCCAATCACAACGCCAGTACCATGGTCGATAAAAAAACTTTCGCCTATTTCTGCACCTGGATTTATATCAATACCTGTAGTTGAATGAGCATATTCGCTTATAAGCCTTGGAATTAGGGGAACACCAAGTTCTTTTAGCGTATGGGCAATCCGATAGGCTGTAATTGCAAAAAATCCTGGATATGTAATTATCACTTCGTCGAGACTTGTAGATGCTGGGTCAAAATCACAAATAGCATGAGCATCTTTCATAAGTTTTTTAAACAATTCGGGAAGTTGTGAGATAAAATCTTTACAAATTTCGCTCGGCTTGTTTAGTAGGTCGTTTTCCTCTGGCAACAAAAGCATTGTTAGCATTGTATCAAGATGGTAAATTTCCGATTTTTCCTCGCTACAACAACGTGTTCTACGTGCATTGATAGGAAATAAAATATTGAAACATAGGTCTGTAAACTCTTTGGCCTGTACCTTTGATGGTCTATCAATGTTCATTCCGTTTTGCGCTTTGCGAAGTTCTGTAAGTGTTTTTGTAATATTGTCCTCGCGCGAAAGTGTATTATTTATCATTTGATTTTTTTTGCAAATGTAAAAAAAAAAATCAAAAATTTCAAGAAAAAACACAATTAATTAAGTATAAAATGAAAATATCGTATTAAAAAAAGACAATTTTGTTTGTAAATTCAAATTTTAATTATATTTGCGCTATAAAAAAAATTATATTATGGATAACATTTTACCTATCAATTTTGTAACGCTGTATATCTTTGCAGGAGCAGTGTTAATAGAGTTTATTGTTTTTCTGTTGATAGTTTCAAGAAAAAAACTCAACATTATGCGTATATTTTTTGCAGTTTTAACAGGAAATGCACTTTCAACAGTATTTTGTATGTTTTTGCCAGCTGGTACTCACGAATGGGGTTATTATGTTTGGCTTGGTGTGGCATTTATTTTAGCTGTAATTTTTGAGTGGTTGATAGATATTGCCTATTTTGTTAACCATCAGAATGTTAAAAATAGCCATTTTCTTGGTTGTAGTTTATTTGGTAATTTGATAACTTTTTTGGTAATCGCGCTTTTAAATATGCGTGGTTTAATTTAAAATATTTCCTTGTTGTTTAAAAGGATAACTATTTTTGCAATAAAAAATTAGTGCTAATTGTATAAATTTTGCTTTATCTTTTTAAACAACATTTTTCTTTTTCCCCGTAAAAAAATATTTGAAATGCAAAAACGAATAATTTTGTTTTTGGTTGCAATTATATTTTCAAACTTTTGCAACAGTCAAACTATTAACAAAATAACTTTTGATACCATTGCTAAAACTTCTATAAATATTGATGATAATCAGGCAATTGTTAATCTTAGGATTAATGAAATATCAATTGTTCAAAAAAATTGTGGTAATAGTGTTTATAACCAAATTTTTTCACCAGAATTAAAAATTGTTTATGGTAATGGAAAACCCGCTCTTCCTACTTTTGAAAAAATAATAGAAATACCAGATAATGTTACATTCAATTATAAAATAATTGATTATAAACTAAATACAATTGATTTAAACCAATTTGGCAATGGTATTAAAATAATACCAACAACAAAACCAGTTTCTAAAAAATATTCGTTATCATCGGTTAATTATATTCCTGATTCTATGGCATATCAAAAAGATGAATTTGGAAATAATTTAATTGTTAAAATGGAAAAACTGGGTGTTATGCGCAATAAAAATTTGTTGAAAATAAGTGTTTTACCATTCGACTACAATGCAAAAAAAAATATTTTAAAAATTTATAATTCCGTTGATATTAAAATTTCGTTTAGTAGTAACAAAAATTCAAATTCAAAAGCATCTCATGGTCAAATAGTTGATAACCAAAATGTTTCAATGGTTATTGTAGCACATCCTTTATTTAAAGAACAAGTAGAAACATTTGCAAAATGGAAAACTATGCAAGGTTTTATTGTTAAAACTGTTTTTGTTAATCAAGATATAAGCAATTCTCAAAATGTTATAAAAAATTATCTAAAAAATCTATATAATAATCCAACAGAAAACTTTCCAGCTCCATCATATATTGTTTTTGTTGGCGATGTTTCGCATATACCATCATACGAAGGATTGTTTCAGTATGGAAGTGATGAACTTGAGTATAACCATGTTACGGATTTATATTATTGCGAATATACTGGCGATTATCTTCCAGATGTAATGTATGGCAGAATTAGTGCTAATAGTACATCAGATATGGAGGCTATTATGGAAAAGATAATTAATTATGAGAAATGTAATTTTTCAGACAAATCTTTTCTTCGACGACAATTATTTGTTTCTGGCACAGATAATGAATATTCTTCAACATACGGCAATGGTCAAATTGAATATGTAATTACCAATTATGCAAATAGTTACAATAATATTGATACTTTGGTATATCCATATTATTTAAATTCATACAGACATGGATCTTCAAGTGGTTTAGGCTATGGAGTTATGAGTAGTGCGTCAGTTGGCGCAAAAAAATCAATTATTAACAATATAAATAAAGGTGTTGGATTTGTTAATTATACTGGTCATGGAGAAGAATATTCATGGGAAGACCCTTATATCTCAACAACAGAAGTTAACAATTTGCAATCCAATAATTTATATGGTTTTTGGATTGCAAATTGTTGTTTAACAGCATCTTATCAAAAGTCTGAAAGTCTTTCAGAGTCGGCTTTACGCAAACAGGGTGGGGGAGCAGTCGGTTATATTGGTGCTGGAAATTTAACTTATTGGGACGATGATTTTTATTGGGCTGTTGGTGCGCTATACCAACCTGGACAAACTCCCAATTATCAATCAACTTCGCGTGGTGTGTTCGATGGGCTTTATCATTTTAATAAGAATGAAGAAAATATTGCAAATCAATATATTACAGCAGGTGAAATTATAAATTGTGGTAATATCGCTGTTATGGAAAGCAATTCTCCGGGCATAGCGTATTATTGGGAAATTTATAACCTTGCTGGCGACCCATCAATGATGCCTTATATGTCTGAACCAGAGGATATTAATGTTAGTCTTTCGCCCGAAAAAATTTCAGTTGGAATTAGTTTCCTTGATATAAAAACCGAGCCATTTGCTATGGTTGGATTTTCGCAAAATGGAGTGCTTATTTCATCAGGATTTGCAGATAAAAATGGTAATTTAACTTTACAATTTGATGCAGGAAGTATTACTACTGGTGTTGTAGATTTGGTTGTTTCGGCACAAAATAAAATTCCATTTATCAAATCTTTTGATGTTTCACGCCCAACGGAAGTTTATGTTTCGTTAGTTGATTATAATTTTTTGCAAAATCCAACAGTTGGTAACGAATCCATTTTAAATTTAACATTTGAAAATATTGCCGAAAATATTGAAAACAAAGATTTTACAGCCGAAAATGTAAAAATATATTTGTCCGTTGATAATGATTTAATAACAATTGTAAATCCTGAAGTAACTATTGGCTCAATGTCTGTTGGTCAAGCAAATACAGAAAAATTTTTAATCAAAGTGGCTGACAGTTACCCATTTGGTACTTTGGCAAGATTTAATTTAAAGGTTACCACTGATAATGGGTTTGAACAAGAGTTTAGTTTTTCTACTCAAATTTTATCGTATGATATTGAACAACAATTTATATACCTAACTGATACATTGTCGGTTAATAAAAATAATAACGTAACTATTTTTTCCACTCCACAAACAAAAGTTGATTCAAATTCTTTTTACGAATATAATGTAGAAACTCGTCAAGCTACACAGATTGACGGTATTTTACAAGCAGGAGAAACTGCTCAACTTAAATTTAGAGTTACAAATACAGGGAATTGCGATATAGAAAATTTGTCAGTTGCTTTAAGTTCAAATTGTTCGAATATTTTGATAAATAATTCTGTTTCATTAATTTCAAAACTTAAAGTAGGTGATTTAAAAGACGTTTTTTTTGATGTTTTTTTTAACGAAAATTCAGACGATGAAAATATAATTTTTCGTTTAACAAGCACTTATGGTCAATTTTCAAAAGTTTATGAATTTCCTTTAAAAGTTAATAATGTTAAAGAAAATTTTGAAAACAATGGTAAAATTCCACCGCACATAGTTGTATCAGAGCGTAATCCATGGACCGTGGATAGTGTCAATGCTGTTTTTGGAAAATATTGTTTAAAATCAGGAAAAATTGGCTCAAATGGGTCAAGTTATTTTGAAATTAATTCCAGTTTTTCTAATGAAGATACAATTTATTTTGATGTTAAAATTTCATGCGAAGATGGATATGTTTTTGATTATTACGACAACCTTACATTCAGCGTTGATGATCAAACTATGGGTGTTTGGTTCGGAAAGAATGATTGGAAAACTGTTAAATTTACTATTCCAAAAGGAAAACATGTTTTACGTTGGACTTATCAAAAAGATGAATGGGACACAATGTATGACGATTGCGCATGGATTGATAACATTGTATTTCCAAAAGGAAGTTACAAAGTTTGTAATGGTTTAACAATTATGGCACAAGGGCTTCCATCGTGGTTAAATTTTATCGACAATGGAGATGGAACTGGTTTACTTTCTGGTACTTCCCCAAACAATGGAGATTTAAGCCTTATAAAAATTACTGCTTTTCAAAATGATAGTTGTGATGTTCAAGATTTTGTGCTTTATTATGGCGACATAATGCCAAATAATTCCATAAAAGTATTTCCAAATCCAGCTATTGATAATGTAAATATTTACATTGATAAAATGTACAATTTCAATAAGTTAACAATTTACAACCAACGAGGGCAAAAAGTTTTGGAAAAAAATGGAATAACAAATTTTTCAACCATTAATGTACGAAATCTTGGTAAAGGTGGTTTTATTTTTCAATTTTCCGGAAATGCGGGAATAGTTAGAAAAAAAGTTGTAATTTTATAATTTCTTAATGTTTTATATATGGTTATGCTAATTTTAAAAGTAAATTAAAGTTAGAAAATAAATCAATAATTCTCTTTTTTTATAAAAAAAAAACTTTGAATTTCAAGCTGTTATATTTAATGTTAAAAAAATGTTTAAAAAATGAAAATTTTTTGTTGAAAAAATTTTGAAATTAATAATAAAGAATTTAATTTTGGTAATTGCAAAGTTAAAAGGTTTTGGTAAAGATTATTTTTACTAAAAACAAAGCCAAAGTAAAAGAAACTATTAATTTTAACATTTTATAATGGTTAAAGAAGTAAAAGATAATAAAAAACTTTTCCAGCAAACTATGCTTTTTGAGGTTGCATGGGAAGTTTGTAATCAGGTTGGGGGTATTTACACTGTTATTCGTTCTAAAATCCCTGCCGTTGTTAGTAAGTGGAACAAAGATAATTATTTTTTGCTTGGTCCTTATTTTGAGAATCAAGCATCTCCAGCATTCGACCCAATTGAAGATTTAAACGACCCAGTAGGATTTGCAGTGCATACAATGCGAGAAAGCGGATATGATGTGCATTATGGTCATTGGCTTGTTACTGGACGTCCAAAAGTAGTGTTGTTTAATCCATTTACAATTTTTAATCGTCTTGGTGATATTAAATACAAACTTTGGGCAGACCATTATATTTCAATCAATTATGATGATGATTTAACCAATCAAGTATTAAGTTTTGGTCATCAGGTAACAGAGTTTTTAAGAATCTTGGTAAGTTCTGATATTCCCGATGGTCTTAATGTAATTGCACATTTTCACGAATGGATGGCAGGCGTTCCAATTGCAGACATTAGACGGCAAAATTTACCAATAAAAATGGTATTTACCACACATGCCACAATGCTTGGAAGATATTTGGCAATGAACGATCATAATTTTTACAACAATTTGCCATTCTACAATTGGGAAAACGAAGCAAAACATTTTAACATTTATCCAATTGTTCAACTTGAACGTGCCGCTGCCCATGGTGCTCAAATTTTTACTACGGTGAGCGATATTACTGCGCACGAATGTACCCATTTGCTTGGCAGAACTCCAGATTTTATATTGCCAAACGGACTAAATATCGAAAGGTTTGAGGCAATGCACGAGTTCCAAAACATGCACTTAGATTACAAAGAACAAATCAACGAATTTGTAATGGGACACTTCTTTCAAAGTTATTCGTTTGATTTGGATAAAACCATGTATTTCTTCTCATCTGGTAGGTTTGAATATCAAAACAAAGGTTTTGATTTAACACTTGAGGCTCTTGCACGCCTAAATTATAAGATGAAACAAGAAAACATCGACAAAACTGTAATTTTCTTTTTAATAACACGTCAACCGTATTATTCGTTTAATGCTCAAGTACTTCATTCTAAAGCACTTATGGAAGAAATAAAACGTAATACAGAAGAAATAGAAAAAGATCTTGGTAAAAAATTATTCTACTCTGTAACCCAAAACAATGGTTCGTATCAATTGCCAAATCTTAACCAAATGATAAGTGAACACATGGAACTCAAACTTCGTCGAAATGTACAAACATGGAAGAGTTACAGCCTTCCATATATCGTTACACACAACCTTGTTAACGATGGTACAGACCCAGTTTTGAATTTCTTGCGTTCATCAAATCTTATTAACAATCGCGAAGATAAAGTTAAAGTGGTTTATCATCCCGATTTTATCAACACCGCCAATCCACTTTTCCACATGGAATATGGACAATTTGTTAGAGGTTGCCATTTGGGAGTATTTCCAAGTTATTATGAACCTTGGGGTTACACTCCTCTTGAATGTATGGCCAGTGGTATTCCATCTATAACAAGCGATTTGTCGGGATTTGGTTCGTATATAGCAGCCAATTTTGATGATTACGAAAAAATGGGACTTTATGTTGTTAACCGCAACAATGTAAGTTATTACGATAGTGCAGAACAACTTGCAAATCTTATGCTTAGGTTTACAAAGCTTACACGTCGCGAACGTATAAGTATGCGTAACAATGTGGAAGAAAATTCTACTCATTTTGACTGGACAAACCTTGCCCGCAATTATTTTGCAGCATACGAAGAGGTTTTAAAGAGATAGTGGACACGTTTTATGGTTATTTAGCCGTCTGATTTTTAGTCAGGCGGTTTTTTTTTGATTTTTTTATTAGGGTTAAAAGTGTTTGGCGTGTCATATTATCGAATTAAAAAATTAAAACGGTTTTAAAAAAAGAACATAAAATGAGAAAATTATTAATTTCTTTTTCAGCTTTTGCATGTGCAATTTTTGTGTATAGTTATACAAATCCAACCCAAACAAACGGAAATTTGTATGCAGAAAGTTCTTTAAATTTTGAAAAAATAAGTATAATCAATACTTACGATTATGATTATCCAAACAATTTTTTTAATGATTCGTTGATTTTTAGCCCAATGGAATTAAATTTTATACAAAAGAATAATTAGAAAAATAACAAAATAATTATAAAAAAATTAATTTTGCATACAGTATTTTATATGTATGAAAAATTTAATTTTTGCAATTTTTTTAGCCACTTGTTTTATACAATGTGCAGAAAATAAAGACGTTAATCCAACTATAAAAACTCCTTATGGAATTTATGAGGGAGTGTATAGTTGTGATAATTCAGTTGAAATATTTTGGGGAGTTCCATTTGCAGAGCCACCAGTTGGAAATTTAAGATTTCAACCGCCTCAAAAATGTCAACCTTTTGACGGAATAAAAAAATGTTTGCAACCGCCAAGCTCTCCCATGCAACCCAAGCCACAAGTTAATAATTGTTGGACTTTGGATTTTCAAATTCCAGAATCTCCTATCAGTGAAGATTGTCTTTATCTCAATATTTGGCGACCAGCTCAAATGCAAGATAATCAAAAACTTCCTGTTATGGTTTGGATTCACGGCGGTGGCTTTGTTTCGGGATCTGGTACGTTGCCAATCTATGGTGGCGAAACTTCAGCTAAAAATGGAGTTATTTTTATTACATTGAGTTATCGTGTTGGTATATTTGGATTTTTAGCTCATCCTCAACTAACAGAAAATTCACAGTTTAACACATCTGGAAATTATGGTATTCTCGACCAAATAGAAGCCCTAAAATGGATAAAAGAAAATATTGAATTTTTTGGTGGGGATAAAGATAATGTTACTGTTTTGGGGCAAAGTGCAGGAGCATATAGTATTAATGCATTGATGGTTAGTCCGTTGGCAAAAAATCTTTTTAACAAAGCTATTTTACAAAGTGGTGGCATGGTTTCAAAATTTCCTTTTTTAAGTCAAAATATCCAAGCGGCTGAAAATTATGGCGTTGATTTTTGTCAAAAGAACGGTTTATCATTGGAACAATTAAAAACAATGCCTGCCGAAGATTTACTAAAATATCCTTTTTATCAAGGAGTTACAATAGATAATAAAGTGGTTTGTAATCCACGCGAAATTTTTGAAAAAGGCGAACAAAATTGTAAAACAATAATTACTGGATATACCGAAACTGATGGATGTAATTTCGAACCATACCTTAATGCCGAAAAATATAAACAGTTGCTAATGATAAGTTCAAAATCAGATGACAAAGAATGGATAAAATGTTTAGTTCCATTTGATGATAGCACAGCAGCAAATTTGCAAAAAATAAGAAATAGACTTTCTGGATTTGGTTTTGAAAGTTTTTTTCTTGCTCATTTAAATTCACTTATAGGTGGAAATTCTTATATGTATTTTTTCAAAAGAGTTCCAGGAGGAAAAAATAAGTATGGTGCATTTCATTCTTCTGAAATTGCTTACGTTCTTGGAAATCTTGATAAATGGGATTATAATTTTACAGAAAATGATAAAAAATTATCACAAAATTTAAATAATTATTGGATAAATTTTGCAAAAAATGGCAATCCAAATTCTGATAATTTGGTTAATTGGCCAAAATTTTCCGTTGAAAATCAAGAAGTTTTAAATATTGATACAGTTTTTAATGTGTCTAAATTTGGTGATTTAAAATATTGTAAAATAATGGAAACAGAATTGTAATTTTCAAGTGTTTATGAAATATTTATTTGTTATTATTTTATTGATAATTAGTTGTTTAGCGGAGGCTAATGCGCAAAAAAATAATGATTCTAAATTCAAAGATTTTGGTAAAATTTCTCAAGAAGATTTTGATTCAAATATTTTTGAAAATATTGGCAATTATAAATACATTCTTTTGCAAAACGAGAGAAAAATGTATTTTGATATTTGCGAGTATTCGTTATGTTTGTTTAATAGTTATCGACAACGTTATAAAATTTTACAACAAAATCCTTTCAAAAATAATTGCATTACAATAAAATATAGTGGTAAAAATCGTTACGAACGATGTATTCAAGTTAAAGCCTTGGTTTTTAGAAAAATTGGTCAAAAAATTACAACTATTAAAATAAAAAATAAGCAAATAAATTATTTAAACCGTGATAGTTTACAAAGTACTGTTGAAATATACTTTAACGATTTAAAAAAAGATGATATTGTTGATTTACAATATATTATAACAAGTTTTGATTTTCTAATTCCACCATCGTGGAAATTTAATGCTGATGTTCCGTGTGTTGCTTCGCGGTTTATAAGTGAAACACCTTATTTTATGAATTATCAGTTTACAACAACAGGAGTTGAAGAAAATGTAATACACAGTAATTCAGATGGTTTTATAACTCTTAATTATCAATTTTCACCACAAGACAATCCCAAAAGTTACTACTATATGATGGGCAGAACGCGCAGATTTCTTTTAAATTTTAGATTTCGTTCTGATATTGATACGTTTAAACTTTACAATATTTTGCCAGCAGATAGTGTTTGTTTTCCGCCAGTAAAAAATTTTGGTTATCCACAAGTATTAATCCGTGCATTAAGAATAAGTCAAGAAATTGGATATTCTTCACCACTTTATCAAGCAGCATGGCAACAACTTACACATTTGCTCTATACCTACGCAGAACCCGAAAATAGGTATTTAAGTCAAAGTGAAGTTTGGTTTAAAATGTATAATCCTGGTTTTTTAATTTTTGATAGTCAGAGTTGGCAAAAATTGCACAAAAGACTTAAAAAAAGTCCTGATTTTGGTAAGCCATTATTAAAATCGTTTAAACTTACAGATAGTTTATCAAAACTTTTGGATGATGATTATTCCGATTCTTTAAAAAAACTTATAAAAATTTATGATTTTGTAAGGTTTAATATCCACTGGGATAGTTCTTATGCTAATAATATATCTCGAAATATTGAAGAAATTATAAAATATAAGTATGGTAATAGTGCAGAAATAAACATGACTTTGGTTTCATTACTTAGACGAGCAGGTTTTAATGCTTATCCAGCATTGGCTTCAACTCGCGATAATGGTTTGGTTGATAGTTCGTTTGCTAATTTAATTCAGTTTAATACTATTTTGTCTGTTGTTGATTTTCCAGAATTAGTAAAACCATTAGTTATGGATGCTTCACATATTGAAAATAGTTATAACAATTTAAATAAAAATGATAAAAATAATATGTGTTGGGCTGTAGAACCCGAAAATTATTCTATGATTGATTTGATTAGCGAAGATGTTGATGTTGATGATATAAAGTTAGAAATTAGTTCAGTTGAAGGATTTTCTTGTAAATTTAAAAATTATTCAACTAATGATATTGCAGCCGACAAGGTTGCATATTGCTTAAATAATAAAAAAAGCCTAATAAAAAAATTCTATAATCTTGATATTGAAAATGTTGATATATATTCTAATTTAAAATTTCCTGATGGGAATTTTGAATGCAGTGGCAATTTTAATATTACACAACAACAAGCAAGTCAACCTTTTAAATTATTTTTTAATTCAAACCCTTTTGTTGATGATATACGAACTATTCCTATAGATTTTATTTGCAAAAAGAAAATTTCAATGGAAGTTATAACCGATAAATATTCTTATATTCCTGAAAATAAAGTAATTAAAAATCAAGACAACTCTTTAAGTGCAAGTTTTACATTTGAAGAAAAATTAGGAAAATTATGTTTAAAATTTACTCTTGAAATTAACAAATCTTTCTTTTCAACAGAAGAATATTTTAGTTTAAAAGAATTTTTTGATGCTTTTTTTAATCAAATTAATGTTAAAATATAGTGAATAAAATTGAAAATATAATTTTGAAAATAAAACTAAATATATTATAATATTTTGAAAAACAAACATTTAAATAAATTATATTGTTTATTAATTATTAAATTTCATTAATTTTATGCTAAAAACAATTAATTTTTTTGAAATAAAAACAAAAAATTTAGGCTAATTGCAAAGTTATTTGCATATTTGCCGCATAATTTAAGACGGAAAAATCCGTGATTTTTGATGAATACAAATAAGAATAATAAAATACAATAAAAAATGAAAAAGCACAATTTTTACGCAGGTCCTTCAATATTACCTGATTACACTGTGGAAGAAACGGCTAAGGCCATACAAGATTTCAACGGACTTGGTATTTCGTTGATGTGTGTTTCACACCGCAGCAAAGATTTTGACGCTGTAATGAACAAGACCGTTGACCTGTTCAAGGAAGTTCTCGACATACCGCAAGGTTATTCTGTTATTTTCTTGGGTGGTGGAGCAAGTTTGCAGTTTGCGATGGTGCCAATGAATCTCTTGCGTAACAAGGCTTTTTATCTTAATACAGGAACTTGGGCAGCAAAAGCAGCAAAAGAAGCCAAACTTTTTGGTAATGTTGACGATACAACTGCAAGCAGCAAAGAAAAAAATTACACTTATATTCCAAAAGGCTACACAATTCCAACTGATGCCGACTACATGCACATCACAACAAACAATACTATTTATGGTACTGAACTTTTAACAGACATTGATAGTCCTATACCTGTTGTTGCCGATATGTCTTCTGACATTTTCAGTCGTCCTCTCGATGTTAGCAAATACGGAATTATTTACGGTGGTGCACAGAAAAACCTTTCTTGCGCTGGTGTAACATTTGTTATTGTAAAAGACGATTTACTTGGCAAAGTTGATAGAGCAATTCCTACAATGCTTAATTATAAAACTCATATCGACAAAAATTCTATGTTCAACACACCGCCAGTTGTTCCAATTTTTGCCGCAATGAAAACTCTCGAATGGCTTAAACAAAACGGTGGTGTAAAACAAATGGAAAAATTTGCCATCGAAAAATCAACAAAACTTTACGATGAAATAGATCGAAACAAATTGTTTAAAGGTACGGTTGAAGTTGATTCTCGTTCGCGTATGAGCGTTTGCTTTGTAATGAACGAAGAATATAAAGATCTTGAAGGTAAGTTCAACGATTTTGTAGCTTCCAAAAATATGGTAGGTTTAAAAGGACACCGTTCTGTTGGCGGATTCCGTGCATCGCTCTACAATGCATTACCTATGGAAAGCGTTGATTTGCTCGTTGCAGCAATGAAAGAATTTGAAAAACAAAATTAAAATTTTTTCTTATTCATAAAAAATGCCGCTGTATTTTATTAACGGTGGCTTTATTACCAAAAAATTATAAAAAAAGAAAATGAAAATTTTAATTGCAACCGAAAAACCATTTGCAAAAAGTGCTGTTGAAAGCATGCGTGCAATGATAGAACATGAAGAATACGATTTGCGTCTTCTTGAAAACTATACCGACAAATCAGAGTTGCTCGAAGCAGTTTCAAAAGCTGATGCTCTTATTGTTCGTAGCGACAAAATTACTGCTGACGTTATTGTTGCAGCTCCAAATCTTAAGATTATTGTTCGTGCTGGCGCAGGATACGATAATATTGACCTTGACGCAGCATCAGAGCGTAACATCGTGGTAATGAATACTCCTGGACAAAATGCAAATGCTGTTGCAGAATTAGTTATGGGATTGGCTGTTTATGCTGCTCGTAATATGTTTAACGGCAAGTCTGGTAGTGAACTTAAGGGTAAAAAACTTGGTATCTATGGTTTTGGTAACATCGGTCGCCTTGTTGCAAAATTGGCACAAGGATACGGAATGGAAGTATCAGCGTACGATGCTTACGTTAAAAAAAGCGACATTTCAGATGCTCATGTTACTCCTATATATAGTCCAACTGATTTGTTTAAAGAAAATCAATATGTTTCGTTGCATATTCCTGCAACACCCGACAATTTGAAATGTGTTGATTGGCCTTTGCTAAAATCAATGCCTCAAGGTGCTACACTTATTAACACCGCACGTAAAGAAATAATTGACGAAACTGCTATAAAACGTGCGTTGCGCGAACGTGATGATTTCAAATATGTATCAGACATCGCTCCCGATTGTGCAGACGAACTAAAAGAAGCTTTTCCTGCAAGGTTTTATGCTACTCCCAAGAAAATGGGTGCCCAAACTGCTGAAGCCAATTTTAATGCAGGTGTTGCTGCCGCTCGTCAGGTTATTAATTTTATCCAAAACGACGACACAACATTTCAAGTTAACAAGAAAAAATAATTTTTGTTAATTTTTGATTTATATACTTTTATTAAAAAGCAATAAACACGGCTGTCTCGCGCATTAAACCGTTGGGACAGTCGTTTGTTTTGAAAACAAGAATAAATTTTTGTATCTATTTCAGAAAAAAAATGTCGATAGTAAAACCGTTTAAAGGTATAAGACCAAATAAATCTATAGCTGCGAAACTCTCGTGCTTACCATACGATGTTATGAACGCTTCAGAGGCCGCCCAAATGGCTCAAGGAAACGAAGTGTCGTTTTTACATATTACACGTGCCGAAATTGATTTGCCTAATGGCACTGACCCTCATTCAAAAATAGTATATGATAAGTCAGTTAGCAATTTTAACGAATTTTTAAATAAAAAATGGCTCGTACAAGATCGTGAACCAAAGTTTTATATTTATGCACAAACAATGGATGGTCGCACTCAGTATGGTATTGCAGGTGCAGCGTTTTGTGAAGACTATCAAAATGGCATTATAAAAAAACACGAATTAACACGCCCTGACAAAGAGGACGACCGCATGGTTCATATAAACACCATAGATGCCAATGCTGAACCTGTGTTTTTAAGTTATAGGGCTGTACCAGAAATCGATGCTATTGTTAAAAATATAGTTGAAAACACTACGCCTGAATACGATTTTGTTTCGTCAGATGGATTTGGTCATAAATTTTGGGTTATCGACAACAAGCAAACAAACGCAAAGATTGAAACGTTATTTAAAGAAAAAGTACCATATCTTTATGTTGCTGATGGTCACCATAGGACTGCAGCTGCTGTAAGGGTAGGATTGGAGCGTAAAGCTGCAAATCCAAATCATAATGGAACAGAAGATTATAATTATTTTTTAGCTGTTATTTTTCCTGATAACCAATTAAAAATAATGGATTACAACCGTGTTGTTAAAGATTTAAACGGTTATTCAGACGATGAGTTTTTGCAAAAACTAAGCATAGCGTTTGATATTGAAAACATGGGTGCAAACATTTATAAGCCCCAAAAACTTCACCAAATGAGTATGTATCTTGGTGGAAATTGGTACAAACTCGATGCAAAACAAGGCACATTCGACAATTCAGATCCAATTGGTGTGCTTGATGTTACAATTTTAACACATCAAGTTTTGGAGCCATTGCTCAATATTACAGATTTACGTACAAGTCGCAGAATTGATTTTGTTGGGGGAATTCGAGGACTTGGCGAATTAAAAAAACGGGTTGACAGCGGCGAAATGAAGGTTGCTTTTGCTATGTATGCTGTAAGTATGGATCAACTTTTAAACATTGCGGATACAGGTAATATTATGCCGCCAAAAACCACTTGGTTTGAACCCAAACTTCGTAGTGGTTTGGTTATTCATTCGTTAAAATAACTTAATTAAATAATAAATTGCGAAAAAAATATGTTTTGTATGTATAAAACTATAACGCAATTAATAAACTAAATACTTAATACCATGAAAAAATTGTTATTGTACGCTTTTGTTGCAATTGTTTCTGTTGCAGCATTTTCAACCGATAGTTACGCTCAAAAACTTACCAAAAAGCAACAAAAAGCATTGGCAGAAGAGCAGGCGCAGCGAGCGGCGGATAGTATTGCACGAGCGAAGGATTCTATTGCAAAACTTGATGCTATGATGGTTGATGGCGTTCAAATGACATTCAAACATACCGACCATAATTTTGGTAGTCAAGAAAGTGGTGCGGATATTTCCTATGATTTTGAATTTGTAAACACTGGAAAAGCCGATTTAGTAATCACTAATGTGTCAACATCATGCGGTTGTACTACTCCACAGTGGACTCGTCAACCAATAAAAAGCAAGGAGAAAGGTGTAATAACAGTTAAATACGATTCTTCTCGCATTGGACAATTTTCAAAAACAATTACAGTATATAGCAACGCCTCTAATTCGCCAGTTGTTTTGCAAATAAGGGGTAATGTTAACTCTAAACAAAAGAATTAAAACTGAAACTGACAAAAAATCATGCCTAAAATATCACAGACAGGCAAAATTATGCCAGCCTCGCCCATTCGCAAACTTGTTCCGTATGCAGAGGCAGCAAAAAAAAGTGGTGTCAAAGTTTATCATTTAAATATTGGTCAGCCTGACATTCATACACCTGAAAACGCTTTAGCTGTTCTAAAAAAATACAATGGCAAGGTTGTTGAATATTGCCATTCGGCTGGTTTAGAAACATATAGACGTGCGTTGGCCAAACAATATCAAACCATTGGAATAAATGTAGATTATTCGCAGATAATGGTTACTTTTGGAGGAAGCGAAGGGCTTATATATGTTCTAATGAGTTGTTTGGATAGGGGCGACGAAATGATTGTTCCCGAACCTTTCTACACCAACTATAATAGTTTTGCAACGATGGCTGGTGTTAAAATTGTACCTATAAAGTCAACATTTGAAAGTGGGTTTGCATTGCCGCCTATTAGCGAATTTGAAAAAAAAATAACTCCAAAAACAAAGGCAATTCTTATTTCTAATCCAAACAATCCGACAGGTTATCTCTATTCTATGCAGGAATTGATGCAAATTAGAGATTTGGCCATTAAATACGATCTTTATGTAATTGCCGATGAAGTTTATCGTGATTTTTGTTACGATGGAACAAAACATATTTCGGTGATGCAAATTTCCGGGTTGGAAAATCACGCTATTCTAATTGATAGTACATCAAAACGTTACAGCGAGTGTGGTATTCGCGTTGGATTTGTTGTTACAAAAAATCAGGATGTTTTGGATACCATAATGAAATTTGCACAAGCAAGGCTTTCACCACCATATTTTGGTCAATTGATTGGTTTGGAATCGATTAACACTCCCAAGGAATATTTTGATGAAGTTCGTACCGAATATGTCAAAAGGCGTAATTGCTTAATAAACGGTCTTAACAAAATTCCGGGTGTTAGTTCACCGATGCCTAAAGGGTCTTTTTATACAATAGCACGTTTGCCAATAGACGATTCAGAAATATTCTGTCGTTGGATGCTTGAAACTTTTAGATTTGAAAATCAAACCGTTATGATGGCACCAGCTGCAGGTTTTTACGCAACTCCTGGATTGGGTAAAAATGAGGTACGGTTGGCTTATGTAATCAACACTGACGATTTACAAAAAGCATTAGTTTGTCTTGCCGAAGGCTTAAAAGAATATCCAGCAAAGACAATTTAGTATTTACTTAGGTAATAATTTTCTAAACTCCGTAATTTTTTTGCGGAGTTTTTTTGTTGTGTTAATTAATTAGACTTAAAAAAAAACACATCCCAAGTTTTTGGAATGTGTTTTTTTTATATTTAATCAGAAATTTGATTAAAGAATATTCATTTCGTCGAGAACTGCCATTACTTTTTTTACAGAATCAGCAGAAGTATCGAGAAGAGCTTTTTCTTCGTTGTTAAGTTTAAGTTCAATAACTTTTTCCACACCGTTTTTGCCCAATACAACAGGAACACCAAGATAAATATCTTTTTGACCGTATTCACCGTTGAGATATGCGCAAACTGGAACAATCTTTTTCTGGTCGCGAACAATAGCTTCAACCATAAGAGCTGCCGAAGTTCCTGGTGCATACCATGCCGAAGTACCCATTAGGTTAACGAGTTCTCCGCCTCCTTTTTTGGTACGTTCAATTATTGCAGCAAGTTTATCTTCTGCAACAAGTTCTGTAACAGGAATACCGCTTACTGATGTGTAACGTGGTAGAGGAACCATGCTGTCGCCGTGTCCACCGAGCAAAAGTGCTTGAACATCGTTGGGAGAAACACCAAGTTCATCAGCAATAAATACTTTGTAACGTGCAGTGTCGAGAACACCTGCCATACCAAACACTTTATTTGATTTTGTTTTTGCAGTTTTGTATGCGGTGTATGTCATTACGTCCAACGGATTGGAAACCACAATAATAATAGCGTCTGGCGACGATGCTATAACTTGTTCAGTAACAGATTTTACAATGCCAGCGTTAACTTTAATCAGGTCGTCGCGGCTCATTCCAGGTTTGCGTGGAAGTCCTGAGGTGATAACAACAACGCCAGAACCAGCTGTTGCACTATAATCGTTTGTTACACCTTTAATTCTGTTGTTGAATCCTTCAAGTGGAGCTGTTTGCCAAATGTCAAGGGCTTTTCCTTCTGATACTCCAGGTTTAATGTCGAGCAAAACAACTTCTTTTGCCAAATCTTTGCGGGCAATTACGTCTGCACATGTTGCACCAACGTTGCCTGCGCCTACTACTGTAATTTTATCCATTTTAATATGTTTAAATATCAGTTAAATTTCTTAAGTGTTTTTCTAATTTTTGTTTGTGCAAAATTATATTTTTTTTGTAGCCACAAAAGTTTTTTTTATAATTTTTTTGTTATTTTTCAACTATATTTTTTTATTTGTAGTAACATGTTTATTTCCAAACTTTTATCTACCATTGCCAACCTACACCAAACTCAATATATTCGGCACGAGCATAAAATGTTTTTAAACTTAGGTTTGCTAATATGTGCCTTGTAATCTGATAGTTAACTCCAATTCGATGGTATGATGTTCCATCACCGTTTTCTCGTTCTTTTAAATAGAAACCCCATTGAATAATTGTGGTTAGTTTACCAATTACAAGACCGTAACGTAGGTTTAAGCCAAGAGAAGTAAAGTCTGAATTGCTATATTCTTTTTCGTTGCGAACATAATAATATTTGTCGCTTGGGTCGCGCATAATATCAATTCCTGCACCTACTTTGTTTTTGGGTGTTAATGTTCGGTAAAAACCTGTATTAAAAGTTGTTATAAAATATGTTGGTCCACATGGTTGACCAGCTTCTCGCCATCCAAACGAAATTATTGTATTGCCTTGCCATTTTTTAGCATCTTGAATCCATGAACGCGTATAATGTGGTGTTGATGGCGAAATTCTATATGATGCTCCTACGTGCCATTGCATTAAATTGATGCCAAGGTTGGGTAATTTTGTTGCACCATCGCTAAAATGAATAAAATTAAACCCACCTATTAAAAATACATTTTTGTTTCTAAATAATTCTATTTCTGGACCTGCTTGTAAAAAAAAGTTGACGTGCGATCCTATTAATTGGTTGTAGATATTGTTATCTTTGTCAAATGGTTTTGTATTGTAAGAAATTCCTGCTTGTATTCCTATGTTGAATAAAAAAATTCTATCTTGATGTAGCACAAACTTAACAATGGCAGCCCCAGCAAAGGCTTGTCCAAGTATTTCTTTGTTGTCGTAATTGAAATAATGGGCAGCAAATCCAAGTTGTGGATAACCATATTGAGATTCCCATTGTTTTCTTCCGTCGGTTTGCATCCAATATTGTAGGCTTATGCCGTAGGGCATTCCAAAAATCATTAAACTGCCTATTTTGCGATGGTCAAAAATTGGACCTCGTGAATATTGTATTGATACAAATTTTTCTAATGGTTTTATTGTGTCGGCGGTTTGAGCAGTTAGTTCTAATGCTGCAAATATTAATATAAAAAGAGAAAAAAGGTTTTTCATTTATAATTTGTTATCAGTTTTCCAGTGGAATTTTTTTGATTTTCTACGTATGATTTTGGATTTTGAGTGCAATATACATTTCCTACCCAAAAGAAATTACAATGTATTGAATCTGAAACGTTTACATAAATATCTCCTGTTGAATGTGTTTCTACATCGGCAGTTTTTACTGCCAATTGCGATACATCTATTTTTGAGGTTCCACGGGCATCGCAATGAAAATTATCTGCCCAACCCTTTATTATAAATTCGCCAGTGCCAAGCCACACATCAACACCAACATTGCGACAATTGTTTAAAACGTTGAGTTTACCTGCTCTTGATGTAAATACATAACGTTCTATATCAACGGTATCTTCTGATTTTACTGAACTATTGCCATAAATATAGAACGATGAAATAGGGTTGGAATAATGAATTTTTAAATTTGGCATGTCGCTATTGTTGCGCACTATACCACAAAAACTCTCATCGTTTATTATTAGTTTACGTTCTAATGTATCTACCTTTATACCAATGTTTTGTTTAAGATTATTGCTACATTCTACTTCTACCAAATCAAAGGTATCTTTTATCAATTCTACATTAAAGGCATCGTACATTTCTATGTTGTTGAAATTTTCAACTTTTTTTTCAAAAAACGTCATATCGCCCCTTTTTTTTAGGCAATCGGGAACGTTTTGATTATCGCAAGCATTGATTGTTAAAACAATCAAAAGTAATAAAAAAATATTATTTCTCATTAAATTTCCGAAATTTCTTTTTCTAAGATTGTTAGTTTCATTACGTCGCTATCGGTAAGAATTATATTGCATTTTTTTACTGCTGAATTTTTTATTAATTGAGTCCATTGTAAATTTTTTTCTTGTTTATCAATCAAATCCTGTCGTGTACTATCTATTTGAGCCTTGCTTTTACGATAAAGTTCTTTGTTTTTTTGCGAAAGCGTTGAATCTTCCAATAGTTTTTGATATTGTTTTGATGCGTTTTCCAAAAAATCGAGATTTGATACAACTAAACCCGGATAACGTTCCATTGTTTGATAATTGCTTATTATGTTAATTACTTGTTTTAGTTTGTTGTGAACAGCCAAAAATAGATTTGCATCTATAAATCCTGCGTTGTCAATAATTTGAGAAACTTCGTCATAGTTTTCCACCACAGTAGAATCTATTGTTTCGCGCCCTTCGATATAAATTAAAAATTCTTTGTGTGTTGTGTTGAGTTTTGTATAGACATTACAATAGGCAGAAACCTCGTCTTCACCAATTTGGACATTCTTGTATTTTTGATTACAAGATTGATTAAAAAATAGAATTATTATTATAAATAATAAATTTATATTTTTCATTTTGTCGCTTTTTTGTTTTATATTTGAACTGCAAAATTAAACTTTTTTGGATAAATAATAAAATTTACAAAGTTTTCTATTTATGCTTTCTTTCATTAAACGAAATATTAACTTGTTTTTTATACCTATAATATTGATTTACAAGAGATTTAAATCCAAGTTGTTTTAAGTAACTATATCTTATTCTAAAATTAGTTTTTTTGTGTTTTCCCGAAATTAAAAACCTCATATATTGTTGTAAATAATTGTCTATTGTTTTTAAACTTTTTACAGTTGTTAACATTGGAAAAAACCATCGCGACCACGTGAAATTATTTTCGTGTTCTTGGTCATAAAATTTTCTATTAAAATGGTCTGCCAAATCGCTTGCCACCATGTCGAAACTTTCGCCATATCGAGTGCGCCGACGCATAAGCGATTTTGATTTTCTTTTTATTTTTTTCTTAATTTTTGTTATAGTTGATTGTGCGAGGTCTATTGTTTGATTATTAAAACTAAATCCAAGAAATTCCCATGGTTGATTGGGTTGACATATTTTTAGTTTTTCGCTGTTTATGGTTAAACCTTTTTTAACTATAAATTTTGTTATAATATTTTTATAATCAACCACTTCTTCCATAGAATTGCAAATTACCAAAATGTCGTCTGAATATCTAAAATAATCAACATTTTTGTCTATAAACAAACAATCTAAATCGTTAAGATAAAAGTTTGCAAAAAATGCCGAAATAGGAACTCCTGCCATTGCTCCGCGGTTTTCTTCAATAATTATTTTTTGCTCATTTTCAAAAAAATATGCTTTATTCGTTGATATTATTGAACTGAGAAATTTGCAAAGAATAAAATCATCATCAACTATTTTTTCAATAGTATCAACAAGTTTTTGCGAAGGTATGGAGTTAAAATAATTGTGAATGTCTATCTTTAAGATATATTTTTGTGCAATATTTTTTACTAATAAAATGTCCTTCAATGCCGAATGTGCAGTTTTAAACTTTCTAAACGAATAACATGCTTTTGTAAGTTTAAAATCATATTTATAAAGCAAATGAGCTAACAATTTTAGCAAAAAAGTTTCTAAATAAGAAAACTTATAAATTACACGTTTTTTTGTTGTACCACTTTTGTTGATTAATGTTTTGACAGGATAGTCAAATTGGTAATTTCCAGAAATTATGGATTTTGCTATAGTATGGTAATCTTCTTGAGCCACAAATTTTTCAAGTCGTTTTATAAAACGACAATTTTGAGGCATATTTTTTTTCTTGTAACTTAAGAAATTTTCCCATGCGGACTTATCGTCAAGTTTATTTAATAAACTCATTATCAGGTAAATAAAAAAGAAAGAGAAAAATTGCTTTGAAAGAAGCAATGCTTCTGATACCAGACTGTACAACAAGTGATTGCCTGCAAAATCATATTTTCTACTTATTGCTTTGTCCGTCGCAGGCGCAGAAATCTGCCTTTTCTCTTTCCTTTATTTTTATTTATAAATTACTGATTTATAGATAATTAGATAATCTTTCTTTAATATAATTCATTTCGTTGGGAAAATGCTCAATAAAGTTTATTAGTGTAATATTTTGTTTTTCAGCTTGTTCTTTCGACCAACGATAAAGTTTGTGTTTACATGTGTTTTTGTCAACAATCATTATAAAAAGTTTTGGATTGCCGTTTTGATAAATCCCGTATGAATAGTTTAAAAACTTGCCTGTACCGCCTATTGTAGTTGGACTTACGTTTTTTTTGAGTTCGTATTGACTAAAATTTTCGGCTACAATTTTCTCAATTTTTTGCCAAACATTCATATCAGAAGGTTTGTTTTCTGTTGTAGGTACGCTGGATGGTTGTGTATTTTTTTCAACGTTTTTTTGTGTCGTTGTTGCATTGTTTAATTGATCCGCAGCGTTTTTAAACGCACCAACCACTTTCATAATATCGTCAAAAATGCCCATAATTTACATTTTTTTAAGGTTAATAATATTGCAAATATATAATATAAATATTTTAAGTCCAAAATATTTTTTTTATAAAAAAAAACATTTTATCTTTGTTTTTCAAAAAGAAATTATGGCAAGAATTTTGGCAATAGATTATGGTGGCAAACGCACTGGTTTGGCAACTACTGACAATTCGCAGTTAATAGTTTCGCCTTTAGAAACTGTTGACACAACAAAACTTACGCCATTTGTCAAAAATTATCTTCAAACCAACAATGTAGAACGCATTATTATTGGACACTCAATAAATCTCGATGGAACAGAAAATCCAATAGCAGTGCAAGCAAAACTTTTTGGCAACAATCTTCAAAAATTGTTTCCAAACATACCAATAGAATATTACAACGAGCAATACACCTCCAAGATGGCAACTGCAGCAATGGTTGCTGGCGGTTTTAAAAAAAAATATCGTCAAGACAAAGGCAACACCGACAAAATGGCTGCTGCATACATTCTTCAAGGTTGGATTGATGAAAATAAAAGTTAACAAAGATAAAACTAAAAAAAATGATATTACCAATAACAATTATAGGAAATTCGGTTTTAAGAAAAAAAGCCGTAGAAATAACTAAAGATTATCCCGATTTAAAAAAACTTATTTCCGACATGTTTGAAACCATGCGAAAAAGTGAAGGAGTAGGTTTGGCAGCACCTCAAGTAGGTCTTGCAATAAGGCTTTTTGTTGTTGACGCATCACCAATGACCGATGACGAAAACGACACTTTTACAAAAACTTTTATTCGTGCATTTATTAATCCAAAAATTGTAGAAACTTTTGGCGATGATGTATCTTACAACGAAGGATGTCTAAGCATTCCAGGGCTTCACGAAGATGTTATAAGGAAAGATGGCGTTAAAATTCGTTACTACGACGAGGACTTTAATCTTAAAGAAGAAACGCTCACAGGTGCAACAGCAAGAGTGGTACAACACGAATACGACCATCTTGAAGGTATATTGTTTACCGATAAACTTGGTTTGTTGAAACGGAAAATGATTAAAAACAAGCTTTTGAATATTTCAAAAGGTAAGTTTTCTCACAACTATAAAGTAAAATTGGCATAAACATAACAAATTAAAATTAAGCAATATGGGATTAACTAAATCTACAAATCCTGTTCTTTCGGAAGATATTTTTGAAAAACAGGTTGAAAAAGCATCAGGATACAGACAAATGACTGTAAAAGGTGCTGCAACAAAAACTCTTTTGCTTTTGTTGATGACAACAGTTACAGCATCAATAACATGGAAATTGTTTAATGTAGAAAACACAATGGTTTTTCCGCTGATGATTGGTGGTGCAATTGGAGCTTTTATATTTGCGCTTATAACAAGTTTTAAACCAGAAAAATCGGCAATTTTTGGTTCTCTTTATGCCATTTGCGAAGGTTTAGCACTTGGAGCTGTATCGGCTGCTTATAATTACGAAACATATGGTCTTGTTTTTCAAGCTGTTTTGTTAACATTTGTTGTAACAGCTATAATGGCTTTTTGTTATAGAATGGGAATATTACAAGCTACTGCAAAATTTACCAAAGTTCTATTTTTTGCAACTGCAGCTGTCGGAGTATTTTACTTGTTAAGTATTGTACTTAGTTTTTTTAACATCGAATTAAGTGTTTTTAGGTTAGGACTTTTAGGTATTGTTATTCAGTTTGTTATCGTTGCAGTAGCCGCGTTAAACCTAATTCTCGATTTTGATGTAATAGAAAGTGGTGTTCGTGAAGGCGCACCAGAATATATGGAATGGTATGGTGCTTTTAGTCTTATGGTAACTCTTGTTTGGCTTTATTTAGAAATTTTGCGATTGCTTTCTATTCTTAATCGCCGAAATTAAATAAGTATAAGTTTTAAGATTCAACTGCTCAAATTAACTTTTGGGCAGTTTTTTTTATAGCAGAATTCAAGTTGAAAATGCAACATTTTTTCCACAATCGGGATACATTTCCAG